>JAGVGV010000289.1 GCA_020056895.1 Deltaproteobacteria bacterium | reverse complement strand
GGGCTGCAGATGGGGGCCATGAGCTTGGCGGCGGTGATTTTTCGCCCCTGGACGTCCAATCTGGTGGATCGATTGGGCCGAAAACGCACGTATTGGGTGGGGTGCCTGATGCTGGCCATGCTCCCGCCGGTCTATGGGCTGTTCCAGGGGAACCTCCAGCATGTCTGGCCGGCTTTGTTTTTACTGCGGATTCTTCACGGCGTGGCCGATGGTTTGGTATTCGTCGCGGGTTTCACCTATATCGCGGACATCATTCCTTCCCAAAGAATGAGCGAAGGATTGGGGATGTTCGGCATTTTCGGCCTGACCGGGTCGGCCGCGGGGCCGGTTCTGGGCGAGTTCGCGATCCGATGGGCCGGTTTCACGGGCCTGTACGGTTATGCCGGTTTATTGGGTTTGATGGCCTTGATCCTTCAAATCCCGCTGAAGGAATCCTTCCGGCCCGAACCCACGCGGGACAAAGGTTCCTTCCTCACGGTGTTGAAACGAAAAAAAACCGGACGGATCGCCCTGTTGGCCGTTTTGTGCGGCATGGGTTCGGCCGCCTATCAGGGGTTCGTGGCGCCGTACGCCGAATCGCGGGGCATCGGTTTCGTATCTTTGTTTTTCGTGGGATACAGCGTCGCGGCGGTGCTCGTTCGTCCGTTTGGCGGCCGTTTGGCGGACCGGGTGGGCGAAGAGCGCATTCTGCCTTTGGCCTTGCTTGTTATTGGCGGTGGATATCTGATGTTGGTCGACCTTGAGGGTTCGGGACGTCTTCTTTTATCGGGCATGGTCACCGGCGTGGGCCAGGGGTTGGTGTTCCCCTGTTTTCTCGCGTTGGCGCTCAGGAATGAACCGATCGGGGACCGTGGGAAAATCAACGGGGCTTTTACCGGCGGGCTGGACCTGGGCCTCTTTGGCGGGTCCCTTCTCTTGGGCTGGATCGGCCAGCGGGCGGGGTATGGCCCCCTTTTTCTCATGGCGGGGGCCTTCGTTTGGGCGGGGTTGTTGTACTTCCTGGCCCGAATTCTGCCATTGGTATCTAGGCGCTCAGTGAATCCACCCCTTGATTCCCTCTGATCGCCTGGATCAACGCCGCGATCCATGAAATTGAAACACGTATGCAATATGGAGATCGACTTCGGGCTTTTACCGTCCGAAACCATCCGGCCAGGGCGTTAATGTTTTTTTGACCCCTGGAGTTATCCCTTCCAAATCCCCGCTTTTACCAGCCGCTCGATAAAGGATTTTCGTTTCAGATAATCGGCCATGAAGCGGCCCAATTCCTTAGTGAAGGCTTCGGGGGTGGAATGGAGGGTGTATGCGTCGGACAGGTCCACCAAAGTTTGGCAGGCGGTATTGTAGCTCGAAGCGATGCCTTTCAAGACATTCGCTCTGGCCCGGTCCCAAACCTTGCTGAAATCCTTGGCCAGAACGGTCAGATAAAGTTCCCGCTCCTTGCGGCGCTGGGCTTCGATCCGCTCCCGGTCCTTCCGTTCCTTTTTCAGCCGGAGTTCCTGGGCCTTGGCGAGGTTTTCCCTCAGTTGGGCGACGGTTCGTCCGGGGCGTTCTTCGAGACCGCCTTCTTGGAGCTGACGCTGCCAGGCCGTGAACCGGTTCCGGAGCCAACGTTCCGTTTTCAGGCCTTCGCCGGCCAGTAACATTTTCATCAAGGATTGAACCTCTTCCGCCGGCAAGGCGGCCAGCCAGGCGTTTTTTTCCTGGTCCGATGGCTCATCGGCCGGCCGGTCCGGGCTGCCCATCCCGGCCCCGGCCAAGAGGTCTTCATTCACTTCCAAAAAATCCGCCAGCGCCTTTTGAGCCGCGGTCAGGTTTCCCAAACCTTCCGCCGGCCAGGGTTCCCCTTTGTCTTCCTCGATGTACCCCTGGTCCACCGCCGCCAGCCAGCCAAGGTAAAGACTCCTGGTGTCGCCTCGAAGAAGCTCGTCCCGGATCGGAGCCAGCCGGGCCATCCAGCTCTGGCTTTCGTTCTCTTCCAAATAACCGTAATCGCCGGATTCTCCCCGGGACCAGGTTACCACCCAATGGTCGTCGGCCTCGTCGATATCCAGCAAGCCGTCGACGACCACGGCTTCGACCACCTGGGGCATCAGGCTTTCGATGGGCAGCCGGACCATGAATACGGCCGAGCCCCAGCCCGACAGGTACACATGGGCGTCGAACCAGCGCCGCATGAATTCATCCGGGTCCCCGCTGAAGGAACCATAATGATATTCATTGGTGAAGCTTACGGAGGTGATGCGGGCTCGGCTGGATATTTGCCTGAGCTCCTTCATTTCGTCGTGAGTCAGCGGCCGGTCGATGGCCAGAAATTCGTAGTATTGATACTCGCTCATGGTCGTCAACCTTACGGTAGAGGTTCAGGGAGACAACGGCCGAGCCGGAGCGGGAACGGCCGGTCTTTGGTGTTTATTCCTCGGGAATTATAACGAAGTCCGGAGGCGGTTGTCAAAACCCTGGACGACCGATGATGACCGGGCGACCGGCGGAGGCGGGCACGGATCATCCACCTGGGGGTGGCGGCTCTTAAGGGCGGTCCAATGGCGGAACGGATCGGCGATCTCGTTCACCAACGCGCCCAAGGATAGGATTTTACCTGGATCCGCGAAAACCCTGGGGCTCCGCCGGGGAAGCATTGACACACTCCGGTCCGGCTGTGGTATAACCCCAGGTGGAAGTGCGTAGCTACCTGGTGGGGCTCCTGGACTTCAAATCCAGTGGCCGGCGCTGGAAACGTCGGCGGTGGGTTCGATTCCCATGCACTTCCGCCATAATCATTTCAACCCTTTACGGCGGTTCGGGCGACTGAACCGCCGTTCAGTTTTTACGGTATAAAAGTATAGAAAACGCCATGCTTCGCCAATCTGAACCCTATCAAGGGGAACAGTGTTCCCCCGGGTGAGGCCCCTGTTTTTGGAAAAATAGGTCCGTTGGGTACCGGGGACACTTTCATTCTTCAATCTCGGTAAACAAGTCCCCTTGGGTTTGGTTTCCTCCCTTGGCCAAGGCGGCGGCGAGGTCGTTATTGGCGATCAGGAGTTCGGGGTCCGCTTTGGTTTGGCCGTTTCGGTTGTCGATGCTCCGCCGGGAATAACTCCCGGACCATGGGGTGGTCGCCATAGCTCAAGATAAAACGGCCGCAAACGGAGAGCCGATTATTGGGCCTGGGGTCTCGGTGTCCTGTGGAAAAACGAATTTTCTTGATTTTTTTTGGGGGGGCGGCTTATTTTGGGTTCACTGAATATTTGCGACTCCAGCAAGGAGCCAAAGGAGAAAAATGTTGGCCGAAGACAAGATTACGAAGGCGCACCACCAAAGCCAAAAGGATGCCAGCGTGGAGAGAAAAACGGGTGCAATCTCATCCACTATGGCCTCAATCATCGGCGGTTCAGCCCCGAACTACCAAAACAACTACTCCACTACCGCGCAAATGCGGTGCGTGCCGCATAATTCCGGAAATTTTCGAGGTGGTATGAGTACTAAATTGATTATTGCCGTTATGCTGTTAATGGTTGTGGGCGCACAACCGGTGTTCGCAGGCGGTGATAAGTTCGGCGCGATAGCCTATAACATTGATAACGGCGCGTATGGATGGGCGGTCGATCGTGTGACACAAATGGAGGCCGATGCGGCGGCATTGGAACGTTGCGGGCAAGGCTGTGAAGTTGTCGTTCAGTTCAAAAACACCTGTGCGGCGATAGCCCTTGGCGACGATAATGCCTGGGGATGGGCACGAGCTGATCAGAAAGCGGTCGCGCAAAGAAATGCCGTGGCCAATTGCGCAAAACACGGTACGGGTTGCGTGGTAAAAGCCTGGGCTTGCACAAATAGGTAAGAACGACTTTTCAACCGAATAGCAGGTACAGGTATAAGAACACCCGGTCCGAAGATCGGGTGTTCTTTGTTTGCGGGGTTTCATCTTTTTATGGATGTTTCAACGGTTGGAGTCGCGGTACCCGGTCTATCCCCTCC
>JAGVGV010000730.1 GCA_020056895.1 Deltaproteobacteria bacterium | reverse complement strand
GAAAGGGTGATCCGGGTTCGGGGGACTCTCGGGTGGCTCCCATGAAGCCACGATGAACATTTGACGTTTGACGGGCGGCCGGCGGGTTTTGGGCTCCTTGGGTCCGGCCGGCGGTCCCTGGAATCTGCGACCTTCGACCGCGACTTCCTCATTTCCCTCCTCGTAAACGGACCTTGGTTTTCCGAACCGTTCTTTCCGGACGGAAATCCCAGCGTGGGTTTTCATCCGACGGGAACCCCATTCCCTGAAAAGAGGCCGCGCCTCCGCCAGGGACCCCGGATCCGAACCAGAACCTTCATGCCCCGGGGGGAGGTGTCCCATGAAAAAGATCATTATACTTTGCCTGATGCTGGCCCTTGGCGCCGGCGCTGGGACCGCCGCCTGGGCCGATGAACCGGCCAACACGAGCGAGGCCTGGGAAGCCATTACCGATCAATACAAAGGGCACCCCTACGTGACGGTGCGCCACGAAAACCTTTTTTACCTGGTCATCCTGGCCAAGGAGAATCCCGACCCGGAACACCCCGTGGCCATGGACGTACGAACCCTGGAAGGCGTACCGGTCTTTTTCTTCGTTTATGAAAACGGCCAAGCCAACCTGGTTTGGAGGCACCCGGCCTTGGCGCCGCCGGAACGCGTGACCACCGGCGCCTGACGATAAGGGCCTCACGGAACCACCCCGGGAGGCCCCCCCGTTCGCCGGCCTCGGCCGCTCGAACCCCCAAGCGGGCTCGAAACGGCGGGGCATCACCGGCTTTCCGTCGAAGACGCGGGCGTTGCCTCCGGTTCAAAAGTGAACGCCGGCTGAGGCGACGGCCGCCGGAACATAACCTCCCAATTCACCCGCCCCGAAACCTGCATCACGATGAACAGCGTGGATACCGCCAAAATAGTGATGGCCAGCCCGGTAAAGCCTTCGAAAAAATATGTGTACGAAAAAAGCACCAGATACACGAACTGAGCCAGGCCGATCTCCCGGAAGGCGAACCGGTTCCCCACCACCAGCCGCATGTACGAGGTGACCAGAACGATCGACACCACCGAGGCGATCAAAAAGGCCAGGTGGATGGAAAGGTGATCCACCAGGTACGCCAGCAGCAAGTGGAAGCTGAAAAAAGCCGCCGCCACGAAGAAATAGTTCATGGGATGAAGCGGTATCCCGCGAATGGTAGTGAAAATGAACAAAAGGAAAAAGAAAAGAAACAGGCTGACCGGCGCGGCGAAGCTTACCTGGCTGACCCACGGACCCGGGTTCAGCTTCTTGGGCATTTCCACTCCGATCTCGGCTCCGGTCAATAGGTTGGAAAATGACCAGACCAGTTCCCAGCCTTTTTCCCCTTGAGTCTTGGCGGTCGGCGAAATGGTGTTGCCGGGGAAATCGATGTCCTGGAAATCCGTGGTCACGGCCAGCCGGAAATTCTTCACCTGACTCACTTCGTTGCTGAATCCGTAGCCCCATTGGTCCTGTCCCTGAGTTCGGTACTGGACCGTCACCCGCTCGGACGCTCCGGCTTTCATGAAAAAAGTGTGGACAAACCCTTCCTTTTGCACGGCCAGGTCCGGCACCAGGGTTTCCCCCAGTTTCAGTTGAAAATCGTCGTACACCGCGGATCCGGCGGGAAAGTCGAGCTCGAAGGATACATCGCCGTCCCGGCCCGAGGTGTTGGTCACCAGGTACGTTCCGGCGAACTGAACCTGGTATGTCGAATACCAGAGCAGACCTTTTTGGCGGTGGGAAAGCTGAACGTGGGCTTTCAGGTCGCTGCCCCCCAGGTTCAGGGGAACCCGGACCTTTTCAATTTCGGTTTCCACGATGGCGATGCCGTTTTGAACCTTGGTTTTCTGTTTTTCCTGGTTGTACGCGGCGATGACCTTGGGCTCCACCTGCCGCTGAGGCTGGCCCCAAAGCTGTCCCACTTCGCCCTTCAATTTGTTATCCAATTGATGAGTGCGGGTGAAAACGGTGGTTCCCAGGAGCGCCCAGGCCGCGCTGGTGCAGAAATAAATGAAGGCGATGGCCACGATGCGAAGAATCATGAGAAACCTCCCTTGGTCCCGGGCCGGCTCCCCTCCGGACCGAAAGGGTCCGGGGCGAAGGCGGCGCCATGGTTGTTAGAAACACTATCGGGGGCGCGGATTCAGGATCGGTGGGGAAGCCGGGGATTTTAGGGGGAATTTTTGTGATGAATTCGTGCAGTTTGAAAATTTTCTTTTGTTTCATAGTGTTAAGAGGTGGTTGACCGCCCTGCTTTCCCGATCCCGAGCCGGGCCCTATTTTTTTGTTTTAAATCCAACGGGCCTTGGCGGCCGGGAAAAACGTGTTATACTGGATGAATCTTTTCCTACCCATTCAGAACGAGCATCATAGGGTGGTCCGCGCCAACCCGATCCATCGCGGGGGAACGTTCATGAGGAAATACATCCGGCCCGTGCTGTACATCGTCGTGGGGATCATCGTCGGCTTTCCGGTATTCAGCCTCAGTTATTACACCATGGTCCGAACGTCCACCCCGGGGTTCTGCGCTTCGTGCCACGAGATCGAATTCGCCTTTAATACCTGGAAAACATCCAGCCACACCAACAATGCCCATGGATTCGTGGCGGACTGCATGGACTGCCACCTGCCCGCGCCCCACGACACTTTTGAATTTTTCTTCGCCAAAACGGCCCATGGGGCCAAGGACATTCTGGTCCATATGCTGGGCGGGGAGTACGACCACCAGAAGATGCGGGAACGGGCCTGGGCCACGATCAAGAACGACCAGTGCCTGAAATGCCACCGGAACCTTCTGGCCATTCCGGACAAACGGGGCGCCATGCTGGCCCACCGGACGGTGCTGAACCCCTTGCCCGGGTACGAAAAAAAGTGCCTGGACTGCCATCGGAATCTGGTCCACAACGCCCGGAAAGCTTATGATTACAAGCAAAAAAAGGACAACTACCGCGGCTTGGGACTTTGATCCTTATCGTTTTTTCATCGGGCCGGGTCCGCCACCGGCCAGGCCCGCCTCTGATTTCAGGTCATAACACCAACCCGTGAACGGATAAGGGAAGGAGGACGCTGGATGTTGAAGGGAAAGGGATTTTTCTGGGCCGTGCTCGCCGGAGTGTGCTTCCTTCTGGTGAGCCCGGCGGCGATGGCCCAGGACGCGACTTCGGCTCAGACCCCGCCGGCCGCCGACCTGACCAAAGCCAAGGAATACCGGATCGAACGGAGCATGTCCAAGCAGGCGGTGGCCTGTCTGGACTGCCACAAAAAGGAAAGCCCGGGCTTGTTCGCCGATTGGGCCCACAGCCGCCACGCTTCCGCCAACATCACCTGCCTGGACTGCCACCAGGCCGAAGAAACCGATCCGGACGTGAGCCAGATTCACTTCAAGCAGTACGAGCGGGCCGATACCAGGTTCGGCACTCAGGAGTACAAAACCCCCATTTCCGCCGTGGTCACGCCCAAGGATTGCTCCCGCTGCCATCCCGACGAGGCCAAGCAGTACAGCCGGAGCAAGCACGCCAACACGGTGGAAATCATGTGGAAAGTGGACCCCTGGCTGCAGAAGGGCATGAACAGCGATTTTGAACGGATCGCCGGCTGCTACACCTGCCACGGCACGGTTCTCAAAATGGACAAGGGCCAACTGACGTCGGATACCTGGCCGAACACCGGCGTGGGCCGCGTGAATCTGGATGGCAGCAAGGGAAGCTGCACCAGTTGCCACACCCGCCACCGGTTCACCACCGCCGAAGCCCGTAAAGCCGAAGCCTGCGGCCAGTGCCACCTGGGCCCCGACCATCCCCAGATCGAAATCTATAAGGAATCCAAACACGGGGCCATGTACGATTCCTTTGGCCACGACTGGAATTGGGACGCCGCTCCCGGCGCCTGGACCGCCGGCGTGGATTACCGGGCCCCCACCTGCGCGGCCTGTCACATGTCCGGGTCCGGCCCGGTCATGACCACCCATGATGTCACCGAACGCTTGTCCTGGGAACTTCAGCCCGCGTTGTCCATCCATCCGGAAGAGTTCCAACCCTTCCCGGCCAAAACCAACTGGCAGACGGAACGGGCCAAGATGAAGGACGTTTGCCTCCAGTGCCACGGCAAAGCCTGGGTGGACGATCACTACGTGAAGCTCGACAAGGTGATCGCGGAATACAACGACAACTACTTCAAGCCGGCCAAGAAAGCCTTTGACGAATTGAACGAAAAGGGGCTTTTGGACAAAACCAGGATGTTCGACGAACAACTGGAGATCGAATACTACGAACTCTGGCACCACGAAGGCCGCCGGGCCCGGATGGGCGCGGCCATGATGGCGCCGGACTATTCGTGGTGGCACGGTTTTTACGAGTGCAAGAAGCGGTACATGACCTTCATGGAAGAGGCCGAGGCGCTCATCAAGGAAAACAAGAAAGCTCACGTGCGGGTGGTCCCCAACGCGACGGGCAACACCACCAAGCCGCCCGAGGTTTTTAAATAAACCTTCGGGACCCATCCAACCGGGCCCATCTTCGCCGGCGCGTTGGCAAAAACCTCGCGCCGGCGGCGCGTACGGGGCGCCCCTACCGGTACCGCCGTGGGTTCAGATCGTACTTGCCCACCTTGTACCGGATGATCCGTTCCGTGGTTTGTAAAAGCCGGGCCGCTTCGGCCATGTTGCCTCGGGCCGCCTGAAGCGCGTCCGCGATCAGGTCCCGTTCCACCGCGGCCAGGGCTCCGGCCAAAGATGTTTCCCGCCCGGCGGCCGGCCGTTCCGCCGGCCGAAGCGTGGGCGGAAGATGATGGGCATGAATGGCGGTGTCCGTCGTCAGCAGCACGGCCCGCTCCACCGCGTTTTCCAATTCCCGCACATTGCCCGGCCAGGCATGGTTCATCAAGGTGTCGATGGCCGTGTTGGAAAAACGCCGCACGTCCTTGTTGTGGACCCGGGCGAACTTCTCCACGAAATGATCGGCCAGCATCAGAATGTCCGTGGGCCGTTCCCTTAACGGAGGCATGAAAATGGGGAAAACGTTCAGGCGGTAATAAAGGTCCTCCCGGAACTCCATGGCCGCCATGGCCGCTTCCAGGTCCCGGTTCGTCGCCGCCAGCACCCGAACGTCCACTTTCCGCGTCCGAATGTCCCCCAGCCGTTCCACTTCCCGCTCCTGGAGCGCCCTTAGGAGCTTGGCCTGGGCTTCCAGGGTGATGGACCCGATTTCATCCAGGAAAATCGTGCCGCCGTCCGCCTGTTCGAACTTGCCCGGCTTGTCCTTGACGGCGCCGGTAAACGCGCCCTTCTGATGGCCGAACAGTTCGCTTTCGATCAGCGAAGCCGGCAGCGCGGCGCAGTTGACCTTGATGAACGGCCCCTTGGCCCTGGGGCTGCCGTAATGGATGGCCGACGCGGCCAGTTCCTTGCCCGTGCCCGATTCCCCCCGGATCAGCACCGTGGCCGACGACGCCGACACCTGATGGATCAGGTGGAACACTTCCTTCATCCGGTTGGAATTGCCCACCAGAAAGCGAGTGGAAAAGCGGTCCTGAAGGGCCTGGTTCAACCGTTCGTTCTCGTCCCGAAGCCGGCTTTGGTCCCGGTTCAGCCCTTCCAGCCGTACGGCGGTCCGGGCGATCAGACCGGCGATCACGGTCAGGAGCCTCAGGTCGGATTCCAGCCCCTCGTCGCCGGGATATTTCCGGTCGGCCGACAAGGTGCCGATGACCCGGTTGTCGGACAAAAGCGGCACGCACAGAAAGGAAATGTCTTCATTGGGCGAAGGGGCTCGGGACCGGGTCCGGTCCAGGAACCGGGGTTCGTCGCGGATGTGGGGGACCACGATGGCCTGGCCGGTTTCGAGCACCCGGCCGGTCACGCCTTCCCCCCGCCGGTACCGGCCCCGCCGGACCGCTTCCGAGGAAAGACCGTGGGCCACCTCGACCTGAACCTCGTCCCGGTCCGGCGACAAGAGCGTCACCGTGGGCCGGATCATGTCCAACCGGTCGGCCAGAAGCTTCATCACCTCGGCCAGAGCCTGCCTCAGGTCCAAGGTTCCGCCCACGGCCGAGGCCACCTCGTACAGCGTGGTCAACTCTTCACGGCTGGGGGCGGGAGGTGGATTTTTCGTTTTGGCCATGGCCCTTCCCGGGGGACCCCTTTGAACCCAAGCGATTTCGGAGGCCTCGCAAGGCTCCCTACCCTTCGCTATGTACCACGAACCGACAAAAATGTCGATTCATTTATCGCCCTTCCAATACGGACGACAATCCTTCCGCCTGCAACGGGGGTCTTCCTGGGCCGAGGTTCCCCGGTTGTCCGCCTCGGTTCAGGCCTTGGCCAAGTCGG
>JAGVGV010000271.1 GCA_020056895.1 Deltaproteobacteria bacterium | reverse complement strand
CCGAAGCCCGGGCCAGGTCGTCCAGGCCCAGGTTGGCGGCCACGCCCTTGACCTGGTGGGCCAGCCGGTGAACGGCCGGCCAGTCGCCGGCTTGGGCCCGGCCGGAGAGGTCAGGGCCGAGGGGCGCGAAATCGCGTGAGAATTCTTCCAGCAACCGAACGTACAGATTCTGGTCTCCGGACAAACGTCTGAGGGCGCCGGGCACGTCCGATCCGGGAAGGTCCAGATCGAGAACGTCGCTGGTGGACTCATCCACCGATTCGGTAACCGCGTCTTGGGACGCACCGGGCCGTTCGGACCATTTTTCCCTGGGCAGCCATTTTTTCAAAACATCCCTCAGCGCCTCCGGGTCCACGGGCTTGGTCAGGTGATCGTCCATCCCGGAGGCCAGGCTTTTTTCCCGGTCCCCGGCCATGGCCTGGGCGGTCATGGCCACGATGGCCGGCGGTTGGGGGCCGATCCGGGCCCGAATGCGGCGGGTGGCTTCGAAACCATCCATGACCGGCATTTGGACATCCATCAGAATCAGGTCCACGGACGGTCCGGTCTCCTGTCCGGCCATGATGTCCACGGCCCGGTCGCCGTCGGCGGCCACGGTCACCCGGCCCCCCAGCCGTTCGATCATTTCCTTGGCCACCTGCTGATTGATGGGGTTGTCTTCCACCAGCAGAATCCGGGCGTCGTGAAGGATCAGATCGGCCGGTCCGGCCGGTGTAGGCGCCATTCCGGATTCATCCTCCCGACCCAAGGCTTCGAGAACGGCGTTGAGCAGACCGGACGGCCCCACCGGTTTGGTTAAAAAGCCCTGGACCAAATCCACGCCTCCTTCGGCGAATACGGTCTCCTGGTCGTACCCGCTCATCAGAATCACGGCCGGCGGGGGCGGCCCGAACCGGCGCCGGATTTCCCTCGCCGTTTCCAGGCCGTCGAGGCCGGGGAGCCGCCAATCCAGCAGAACCAGGTCAAAGCCGCGGGCTTCCCGCCGGGCCGCGTCCAGTTCGTCCAGGGCCGCTTCGCCCGAAACCAACGCCAAAGTTTCAAAGCCCAACCGTTCCAAGGCCGTTTGCATCACCCGGCGGACGGCGGGGTGGTCGTCCACCACCAGAGCCCGGCGGCCGGCCAGGTGGCTTGGCGCCCTGAAAGATTTGGCCGGACCGTCGGGGCGGGGGAAACGAATGGCGGCGTAAAAGGTGCTGCCCCGGTCGGGTTCGCTTTCGGCCCAGATTTGGCCGCCCATCATGTCCACCAGCCGGCGGCTGATGGCCAACCCCAAGCCGGTGCCGCCGAAACGCCGGGTGATGGATTCATCGGCCTGGGAAAAGGCATGAAAAAGCCCGGGCAGAACTTCGGGATCGATGCCCGGTCCGGTATCGGCCACCGAAAAGAGCAGTTCGGTGGAATCCGAAAGCGTTTCCTTGGTTTGAACCCGTAGGACCACTTCGCCTTTTTGGGTGAACTTGACGGCGTTGCCCACCAGGTTGACCAGAACCTGGCCCAGCCGCAACGGGTCCCCCACCAGCCCTTCCGGTACGTCCGGGGAGGTGGAAAAAACCAGTTCGATCCCCTTTTCTTCGGCTTTGAAGGATACCAGCGCCCCCACGTGGGTCAGCACTTCCTCCAGGGAAAAGGGAATGGCCTCCACCGCCATTTGGCCGGCTTCGATTTTGGAATAATCCAACACATCGTTGATGATGCCCAAAAGGGACTGGGCGGCGGACTGGATTTTGGTCAGATAGTCCCGTTGCCGGGGCGTCAGGCCGGTGCTCTGGACTAAATGAGCCAGCCCGATAACGGCGTTCATGGGGGTGCGGATTTCGTGGCTCATGCGGGCCAGGAATTCGGATTTGGCCCGGTTGGCGGCCTGGGCTTCGCGGGCGAAGCGCTCCGCCAGCAGCTTGGCCTCTTCCATCTGTTCGCGTAAGGCCTCGGACACCTCGAGGCTGGCTTTCAAATCCTGGGCGTACCCTTCGGCGGCGTGACGGGCCCGGATCAAAGCTTCTTCGGTTTTTTTCTGGTCGGTGATATCTTGAAAGGTCCCAATGAGCCGGATCGGCCGGCCGGATTCATCCCGCTCGATTTCGGCGTTGCTCCGAATATGGACCTCGGAGCCGTCCGCTCGGATCACCCGGTATTCCAACCGGTACCCAGGGCCGTGATCGTTCAAGGCCGCCTGGACGGTCCGGTTCACCCGGTTCAGGTCGTCCGGGTGAACGGATTTCGTGTATTCCAGAGCGCTTGGCGGGGAAAGGGTTTTTTCAATTCCGAAGATGCGGTACATTTCGTCCGACCACCAGACACTATTTTCCGCCACATCCCATTCCCAGTTGCCCACATGGGCGATCTCCTGGGCTTTGGCCAGCGAAGCCTCGCTTTGGACCAGCGCTTCTTCGGCCCGCTTGATTTCCGTGATGTCCCTTATGGTGCCGGCGAACATCCGCCGGTCCCCCACCATCATCTCGCCCACGGAAAGGTAAATGGGAAAAACCGTTCCGTCCTTCTTCCGCCCCTTTACTTCCCGGCTGATCCCAATTATTTTTTTCCGGCCCGAAGCCAGGTATGCCTGAAGATACCCGTCGTGTTCGTCCCGGTACGGCGCGGGCATGAGGATTTTTACGTTTTCGCCCAGCAACTCGTCGAGTGAATATCCGAACAGGGTGACCACGGCCGGATTGGCGGACTGGATCCGGCCGGTTTCGTCAATGGTGACCATGCTTTCCACGGCGGATTCGAACACCGCTCGGATATAGGCTTCACGGAGTTGGAGTTCTTCCTCCGCCTTCTTCCGGTCGGTGATGTCCAAGTGAATCCCGGTCAGCCGGAGGGGGCCGCCCTGGGGGTCCCGTTCCACCACCCGGCCGGCGGTCAGCACCCATCGCCACCCGTTGTCCTTGGTTCTCATCCGCGGTTCGGCGGTAAAAAACTCGGTCCGCCCCGTCAGGTGTTCCTCCAGCCGGGCCATTATCTGAGCCTTGTCCTCGGGATGGAGCAGTTTTTCCCAGGTTGAATAATTGGGGGGAAGGTCGTCCAGACTGAATCCCAGCATGGACACCCAGCGCTGGTTGAAAAACACCGCGCCAGTTATATAGTTCCAGTCCCAAAAACCCAGGTTGGCTCCCTTGAGCACCAGGTCCAGCCGGCGTTCGCTTTCCTTCAAAGCCTGAGTCCGTTCCTCGACCAGCCGCTCCACGCGGGAGCTCCGGCCTAAAAAGGACAACACATAGGCTCCCACCAACCCCGTGACCAGCAGACCGCCGCCCAGCACGAATCCGGCCCCGGAGGTTGAATCCAGGCCTGGTGGATATCCGGTCAGGTGAACGCTCCACATCCGGCCGGCGAAGAACCAATCCGTTTGGTGCGTCAAGCGGTCCTCGGACGGGGCGGCGGCCGGATCGGTCGTCGGCTGGAAAAAAAGGAGCCGCGTTTCCGCCGGGGATGATTCATCCCAGAGCCGCACGTCAACGTTCATGGGCTGGAAACTGGCCAGCGACAATTCCACGATGTCTCTGGCCCGGAAAACGGCCACCACATATCCAGTAAGATGCCGCCGTCTTTCTTCCTGGGAGGTGGGGCGGATGCCGTGGCGGAACACAGGCAGAACCACGATGAACCCATAGGCTTCGCCGGGCTCCTGGACCAGCCGAATCCGGGCCGTGGCCGCCATTTGTCCTGTATCCCGGGCGGTTTCAAGGGTTTGCCGCCTGGTTTCGTCCGAAGCCAGGTCGAACCCCATTACCAGCCGGTTCCGCTCCAATGGTTCGGCGAAATAGATCGGATAATACTCCTCGCGATCCTGGGCTCGTACCTGGCGGCCTTCGGAATCCAGCTCGGTGAGTTGGAAATCAGGAGTCACGGTGGCCCGGCCCACGGATTCATACAGCCCGCGGTCGGCATGGCGGACTCGAGGCGCCCATTCCAAGGTCAGAAGGCAGGCGTTTTCGCCGAAAAAGTGGGATGTGAAGGAGCGGAATTCATCCAGGTTGACTTCGCGGGAACTGAGAAAATGGGATCGGAGCGCGGTCAGAGTGAGGACCTGGTTGTCGAGGGTATTCCGGATGGCGGTGATTCGTTCGGCGGCGGCCTGATGGAACCGTGCGGCTTTTTCGGCCCGGTCACGATGCCGGACGCTTTCAAAGCCCGCCAGGGACCCGGCCAGGCCCATGGCCAGGATCAGGACCAAGGGAATGAGCCGGTAGATGCGTCGGCCGAAAGGGATGGTTCCCGCTGGCGGGGGTGGATTCATCCGATCCTCTTGAAAACGTTTTGAAATTTTTAAGCTCCGCAAACCGGACCCACTGGGGATTTCCGTGTCGTACAATAGTATACGGGAGGAATGGGGAGCACAAGGCCGGGCCCCCGGAAGAGCGGGCCGGAGAGCCATAGAGATCACCGGATTCTTGGAAGAACGCCGTTCGCCCCCCCGTCCCTAGGCCCCAACCGGAGCCTTCGTTTTCAACAACCAAATACTTGACCAGGTTTTCCCACCACGGCACAATGGTCTCCGTTTTTATATAGTGCGTAGAAGGCACACTTTGGTTTGGGGACTTTGGATCCGCAACCGTGTCAATGGATACATAAAAAATGGGGTGCGTCATGAAAATCCGTTATTCAATGAGTTCCGCTTTTTTTCCGTATGGCATAGGCTGGCGGTCTGGTTTGTTGCTGGTTGTTTTCTTTTTGGCCGCCGGTTGTCAAGCCGGGGATCTGGGGGCTTGGTTTTTTGGGGCGAAGGAACCGAACCGAGGTGTGGGCGTGGTGGGGGCGGACGGTTCGGGCCAAATGGGGCCTGGAACGGCTCATCCGGCCGCGGCCAGCCCGGAAAGACGGCTTGCCTTGGTAATCGGTAACGGTCGGTACGCCTCCGGTCCGCTGAAAAATTCCACCAACGACGCCGTCGATGTCACCGCCAGGCTCCAGTCGCTCGGGTTCACGGTCACCCACAAGGAAAACGTGAACCTCCGGACCATGGATGAATCCATCCGGGCATTCGGCCGCGATTTGAAAAAAGGCGGAGTGGGGTTGTTTTACTATTCGGGGCACGGCCTTCAGGTGGGGGGCGTAAATTATCTGGTTCCAGTTGACGCCCGTGTTGAAAAGGAGGCGGACGTCCGGTTCGAATGCCTGGACACCAACAGGGTGATGGCAGAAATGGAGGAAGCCCGGAACGGCCTGAACCTGATCATCCTTGATGCCTGCCGGGACAACCCCTTTGCCAGTTGGTACCGGTCCGGGGCGAACGGGCTGGCCCAGATGGACGCGCCCACGGGAACCTTTATCGCCTTTGCCACGGCGCCGGGGTCCGTGGCTGCCGACGGCACGGGCCGCAACGGCATTTTTACCAAACATTTCCTTGAAAACATGAACCAACCCGGTTTGGTCATTGACAAAGTGATGCAAAACGTCCGGAACGGAGTCATGGCCGAAACGGGGAACAAACAGGTGCCCTGGCAGGCTTCGTCGCTGACCAAGGATTTTTTCTTCGTATCCAGCATCTTGCCATCGTCTGCCCTGGCGGCCTCGCCCTCGGCCGCAACGGCCCCGGCCGCCCCGGTTGCTTCGCCTCCTCCGCCTGCGCCCGGCCCGACGGGGACGGTGCCGGATCTGACTCAAACCATCAAGCAGCGGGAAGAAGAGGAAAAGGAATGGGCCGGATGGCAAAAGAAGTTGGAGGCCGAATTCGCCAAGGCCAAGGCGTACGAGGCCAACACCAAGTTGAAACCTATAGAGAAGCAGGATGTCTGGGACACTTTTCTGAGAGCGTTTAACCAGGACAACCCTTATTCGACCCAGGACGACGACCTTCGGAAACGGGCGAAGCAAAGGCTGGGGTACTGGGAGACCCAGGACCCGGCCTCGTTGGGTTTGGCCTATTTCTTCGGTTCGAACGGTGAGCAGGACTACGGCAAAGCAATGATATGGCTAAGGAAGGCCGCCGATCAGGGAGATGTTCTATCCATGAATATGATCGGCGCTATGTATAGAGATGGAACAGGTGTCTCGGTGGATTATCAACAAGCCATGGTCTGGTTCAAAAATGCCGCTAACCTTGGCAGCGCGGAGGGCATGTATCTCGTTTCGGATTTGTACGACAGCGGCCGGGGTGTTCCAAAAGACTACCAAACCGCCGTGCTTTGGTTGCGGAAGTCCGCTGAGGGTGGATACCCGGCCGCCATGACGGCCTTGGGAGCTCATTATGGGTTTGGAGCGGGTGTTCCAAAAGATGCCAGCCAGGCTTTTGATTGGTTCCTCAAAGCCGCCGAAAAGGGCGACGTGGAAGCGATGGGCTTTGTGGGGATTTGTTACCGGGACGGTGACGGGGTGGCCTTGAATTCTAATCAAGCCCTGTATTGGCTCCGCAAGGCCGCCGACAAGGGGAATGGCGACGCTATGTTTCATTTGGGATTTTGTTACGATTTAGGCAAAGGTGTTCCCCGGGACCGTTCTCAAGCCGTTTCCTGGTACCGGCAGGCTGCGGCCAAGGGCGTTGAGTCAGCTCAGGAGCGGCTGAAAGAATTAGGGTATTGACGGAAGCGCGTGGAAACCAGGGGATGGGCTTCTACGCGAAGGCGTTCGCTTGAACACGAATCGTGCGGTTGAGTTCGTCGCTTTGTGACAAACCCAACCGTAAAAACTCCAGTTTGTTACCTTCTGTTTGGTTACAACAACGGCCGAAGTTCCGCCGCCTGGGCGAACAGGCCGAACAGGCCGCCGGTATGAAGGAAAACGATGTTTTCTCCGAACCTGGCCGGGTCTTTCGCCAGTTCGCCCATCAGGCCGTAAAAGGCCTTGCCGGTATAAACGGGGTCCAGCACCAGGCCTTCCGCCCGGGCCAGGTCTCGCAACAGGGTCAGTTCTTCGGGCCGCGACAAGGCATACCCCCGGCCCACGTATCCGTCCGCGATCCACACGTCCCGTTCCCGGTCGAAATCTACGGGCAGGCCGTACGTCCGGATGGCGTCTTCGGCAATGCCGCCGATGGCTTTGACGAAATAGTCCCGGTCGTCGCACACGTTCACGCCCATGGCCCGGATCCCCAGGCCAAAGAGCTTTTTCCCCAGAATCAGCCCCGCGCCCGTGCCGCCGGACCCGCAGGCGTAGACCACCGTGGTCCGTTCGTCGGTGGGAATTCCAAGGCGAGGGAGGTCGCCGGCCAGTTCGGCCATGGCCTGGATGTAGCCCCATGCTCCCAG
The DNA here is from genome assembly GCA_020056895.1 of Deltaproteobacteria bacterium. Lineage (GTDB taxonomy): Bacteria > Desulfobacterota > Desulfarculia > Adiutricales > JAGVGV01 > JAGVGV01. The sequence goes on along the minus strand of JAGVGV010000271.1, from coordinate 588 downwards.
GGCGTTGGACGCCCCTTCGGGGATGATGTACGGCTTCCGGCCTTCCTGCTTTAATCGGAGGGCCTCCCGTTCGAAGATTTCTCCTCGCCGGCGGTACTCTTCGGGCGTGATCCAAACCAGTTCCGCTCCCACCAGCCGGTCCAGCAGGCTGTTGCCGTCCAGAGGCGGGGGCGAGGCCGGATCTGGAGTCCGGAGCAGGAGGACCGATTTGAGCCCCAACATGGCGGCCGCCACGGCCGTGGCCCGGCAATGGTTGGACTGGGCTCCGCCGCAAGTGATCACCGTATCGGCGCCCTGATCCAGGGCTTCGGCCAGCACGAATTCGAGCTTGCGGACCTTGTTGCCGGTCAGGGTGGACCCGGTCAGGTCATCCCGTTTGACGAACAACCGCACGCCGGGCGCCACCGAATACCTTTGGACCGGCTGAAGAGGGGTGGGGGTCTGCGCCAGCCTCAGACGGCGGGGCGGAGTGAACGTTGGTTTCATCATCGGATTCCTCCAAGGTCTCCACGCGTCATCGATGCGTAATAAGGCTCTCCGCCTCCCCCAGTACACCGGAAAAAAAGGTCGCGGCGCCGGCGGCCGGGG
>JAGVGV010000448.1 GCA_020056895.1 Deltaproteobacteria bacterium | reverse complement strand
TGAGCCCCGGAACCACCGTGGGCAGAGGCACGCATTTTTCCTTCTTCACGGCGGCGATGCGGCCGGCGAAGCCCACCACCAGGACCATATCGCCGGTCACGTTCACCAGCCGGCCATGGGTATAGGGCTTGCCGGGGGCGTCGCGGTACGCCACGGCGGTCCCGAGGTCGAAAGGCTGTTCGACTTTATGGAACGAATCGAACTTCAGGGTGTCCACTTTCTGAGCAATCCCGGCGGGGTTGTTCCAATCCATGTCCAGATACATGACTTTGGGCTGAGTGGGCGTGCCGCCTTCCACGACAATGGCCCTCATCATGCCGGAACCGGACTGCCACCAAGTCAAAAGGATGTCTCCGGGCTTGGCCTGCTGGCCTTTGCGGATGGGCACGATCATGCTGTTGGGGATGGTTTCTTCCTTGTTGGTCAAGGTGCGGACCAGGGATTCCTGAGGACCGGGCACGGCCATGACGGCGGCGTACCAGATGAAGCTTTGTTTCTGAACGCCGTCGGTGAAGGCTTTGTCGATCCAGAGCCGAGGCGGGGTGAGCACGAATTCCCCTTCAACGGCGGAGGTGGCGGTGATGGGGTAATCCAGAGGAATTTTGCCGGGTTCGGCCGCGGAAACCAGAGTGGCGGTCATCAAAAGAGCAACGAGGGCTAGTCCACTGCTGACGCGGCCCATGCGGTTGGCTCGGGGCATAAGAAGGCTCCTTTCCCATGTCTAGTGGTGATACCGGTTTTCGATGGATTCAGTCGCCGATAAAAAGCGGGCCAAATCCGATCGGCCCGACCTACAACCCTTTCCCCAAAGGGTTTGGTTAAAAAAGGATAGAGGGGAGGGGGATGGGTGTCAAGGCTTCGGGCGACACAGTTGACAGCAGGCTTGGATCTGAGTACTTTTCAACATGGAACACAGTCGGTCTGCTTTCCAACCGGTTTTGGGGAGGAAGCTATGTCCTTGGCCGTGGATACGATGAAAACCCGCGTTCATATGGTGTTGGCCGACGGAGCCAGGCTCGACGGCTTCGTGTTTCTAAGCCCCATTTCCGAATTGGGCGTTGGCCCCGAAACCCTGTACGACGCCGTGACCTCGAACGAACCGTTCATGCCCTTCGAAACCGAGGAGGGGGGGATCAGCTTCGTCAACCAGCACCAGATCATCTGGGTGGCCGAACCGGCTGGTCCGCCACCTCCGGAGGCCGATCCCCCATCAGCCCAGCCCCGGCCCGTGGCGGTTCATTTTACCGGCGGGGAGGTCTTACGCTGTGAAGCCGTCATCGACCTGCCCGAAGGCCGGAATCGGATTTCCGACTGGCTTAATCAGGCCAAGGGATTTATTCCGGTCCAGGACGGCGGCCGACGGATGCTGGTGAACCTCGCTTTCGTGGTCCGTGTATCCTGAACGGCTTTTTCTGGGGAAACTTGCCAAGTAGACGTCAAATTTGAAGGGAGCGGCTATCCGGCGGCTGTTTTGGTGAAAGGTTTGCTCGATCTTCGACGGCAAATCGGTATAAGGGTGGAAGCCCGGATTCAGGCTGAACCCGCCGGAGGTTCGGATTCCCAGAACGCCTGGCGGGCATCCTGAATCCATTTGAACACCCGTCCGTCGTCCCTTTCGGCGGTTCGGCCGGTCAGGCCGTCCAGCCACTTTTTAGGAATCCACTTCTTGCCGTGAAGGGCGCCCATGGCCGCGCCGATAATGGCGGCGATGGTATCGTTGTCGTGGGTGTCGTTGACGGCCCGGAGAACCGCTTCTTCGGGATCCGATCCATGGGTGGACAGGATCATCAGGACCGAAGGGACGGTTTCCAGCAAATAGGCTCCGGAATACCAGGCATCGCAGGCGTCCACGACTCGGGCGCCTTTTTTATGGGCCGCCGGCACTTTTTCCAAAACGAACCGCCAGACCGGTCCCCGGTAATCGGAAAAAGCTCCGCCTCGGGGAACGTACCCGGTTTCGCCCTCCAGGTCCCGGGCCGCGTCCACGTACCGGTCCACCCACCAATCCGGATGGGGGGCCTTTTTCATGTCCAAAAGGTCCCAGAGCAGGGCCATGAAGGCCAGGCAGGCCGACGTGGAGGCCGGATCGTTATGGGTCATCATGGCCGAAAGGGCGGTATCGACCCAGATACCGGTTCCTCCGGTTCGAAGGTGGGGAATGAGCATGGGCGAAATCCGCATCAGGGCGCCGTTGCCGGCGGAGGACGGGCCGGCCTGGAGCCAGGGGATTCCGGCGGCCAGGTTTTCCAAAAAGTCGGAAACCGTCTGACCGATGCCATAGATCCGGCCAGTGGTGAACCGGCGGGCCACGGCTTCGGGCACGAATCCCAGGTCGCGGATCAATTGGGAAAGGGTCCAGAAGGTAAGCTGGGTATCGTCCGACGGATACCCCCGGGTATCCTTGAACCAGGGGTGAGGCAGATAGTCCCGGATTTCTCCATACCTCGCCCGACGAGCCCGGGCGGTGTACCCTTCGGTGGGAACACCCAGGGCGTCACCCACGGCCACGCCCAGGAGCATGCCTTCCACCTTGTCGAAGGAAAACTTTTTGTTCTTGGGCGCCACCGCCTGGTCGAACAGGCGGCCCCGTTCCAAATGGATGCCTCGCGTTCGGAACAGGGTTTCCAATACCTCATGGTTGCCGGGCATGAAAAGCCTCCTGGTGGAACCGGCGGAAAAATCGGCCTGGGGACCAACCTATTCCAACCGCCGGACGAGAATCCAATGGGCGTCCATGGACTTGGTTTCGCCGAATTCCATTTTCCATCCATCCTGAAGCATGACCGTTTGACTACCCGATGGCAATGCCTGCCCGTTGATCTTGATCGATTTATAATAGTCGCTTTTTTTCACCGTGTCCTTGGCGGCCAGTTTTCCGAATTTTGAGCCCAGCTTATCCTTGGCTTGGTCAGTATCCATGAAGCATTCATAGTCCACCAGATACATGTTTCCAGAGGGCAGGTTCAACTTGGCCGCCGCGCCGGCGGCCGTTCCCGAAACGGTGAACTGAGTATGCCGGATATAGGGCGTGGGCTGTTCGTTCCCCTTTTCGTCGTACATTTTCCCCTTTTGGGGGTTGCAGTCATACACCCCCGGAGGATGGGAATGCGGCTCGAAGGCCACGAACTTGGCCGTTCCCTGACCCTGCTTATATTTGCCACCCTCGATTTCGAAATCCACTTGGATCTCCCAGATGGGCTTGATCCCTCCGGCAAGGACGTTGTCCCCG
>JAGVGV010000584.1 GCA_020056895.1 Deltaproteobacteria bacterium | reverse complement strand
GGGGTGATCGCGGGGTTCGAGGTTAATATCGAGAACCTACGGGCCATTGCCCTGCAAGATGTTCCCTCGCGGGTGGTCATCGTGTTTGAAGTGGCCGTGCCTCAAAGCGTTCACCGGCCCGCCTTTCGGGAAGCCCTCCGGTGGAAAGCCGAGGAACTGGGCCTCGAACTGAGCGTTCAGCACCGGGAAATCTTCGAAGCGATTCATCGCCTATAGGCCGAGGAGGGCTCCGCCATGCTGACCGACCGCGAACTCATCAGCACCCTGGACATGCTGAAAAACGAACACCTGGACGTCCGGGCTGTTACCCTGGGCATCAATCTGTTCGATTGCGCTTCCAGCGATTTCAATCAGTTCGCCGCCCGGGTGCTGGCCAAGATCACCCGGCTGGCCGAGAACCTGGTCAGCACCTGCCAGGACGTGAGCGACAAGTACGGCATTCCGGTGGTGAACAAGCGGATCGCCCTCAGCCCCATCGCCGTGGTGGCCGCGCCCTTCGGACCGGACCAGATGGTCAAGGTGGCGGCGCTGTTGGACCGGGCGGGCCGGGAAGTTGGCGTGGATTTCGTGGGCGGGTTCAGCGCCCTGGTGGAAAAAGGCTTGGCCAAGGGGGATGAAGCCCTGATCGCGGCCATTCCCCAGGCTTTGGCTGAAACCGGCCGAGTTTGTTCGTCGATAAACGTGGCTTCGAGCCAGGCCGGGATCAACATGGACGCCGTGGCCCTGATGGGCCGGACGATCCGGGATGCGGCCCGAAGGTCGGCCGACCGGGACGGGCTGGCCTGCGCCAAGCTGGTGGTGTTCGCCAACATTCCGCCCGACGTACCCTTCATGGCCGGCGCGTACTTGGGCGTGGGCGAACCCGAAGCGGTGATCAACGTGGGCGTTTCCGGCCCTGGCGTTGTGAAAAAGGCCATCGACCGGGCCATGGTCCGTTTGGATGAAAACGGCCGGCCGCCCTCCCTGGGCCGGCTGTCCGAAGTCATCAAACGGACGGCGTACAAGGTGACCCGGGTGGGCGAGATCATCGGCCGGGAAGTGGCCTCCCGGTTGGGCGTTCGCTTCGGCGTGGTGGACCTGTCCCTGGCCCCGAGCCCTCAGGTGGGGGATAGCGTGGGCGAAATTTTCCAAAGCCTGGGGTTGACGGCCATCGGCGCCCCGGGGTCCACGGCCATTTTGGCGCTGCTTAACGACGCGGTGAAAAAAGGCGGCGCCTTCGCCAGTTCCCACGTGGGCGGCTTGTCCGGAGCCTTTATTCCGGTCAGCGAAGACCTGAATATCGCCGCCGCCGCCCGGGACGGCCACCTGAACGTCGACAAGCTCGAAGCCATGACCGCCGTATGTTCCGTGGGCCTGGACATGGTACCCATCCCCGGGGATACGTCGGCCGCCACCATCAGCGCCATGATCGCGGACGAAATGGCCATTGGCGTGATCAATCACAAGACCACGGCCTGCCGGATCATCCCCGCGCCGGGAAAAAAAGCCGGAGACACGGTGTCCTTTGGCGGTTTGTTGGGCGAGGCCACCATTATGCCCGTCCGGGATTTGGAAGGAGCCGAACGGTTCATCGCTCTGGGCGGCCGGATTCCCGCGCCGATCCACAGCTTGAGGAATTAGGCGGAAAAGGCTTCCTTCGGTTCGGCGCGAATCGCCGGTCGATTTTTGGGACCTTGGGTGTATAATTAACGGACATCCAGGCCCAACCCCGAAAAGGCGGCTTTCGCGGTAATGGTCCGCCAGCCGCGACGCCGACGATCGGGTATTTCGGTAGAAAGGTATTCCGGTCCTTTTTTGGGGCCGGTCCACGAAAACGGAGATCAAGCATGCTTTTGGACGAAATTCGCGTGGGCGCCGAGGTCGACGCCTACTGCACCCGTTGCAAACTGGTGACCAACCATCGCATCGTGGCCATGGTGGAGGATCAGATCAAGCGCGTGATCTGCCTGACCTGCGACGGGCAGCACAATTTCCGGCCCGTACCGGGCGCGAAAAAGCCTCGCGGCCTGACCGCCAAACGGGTTCGCCGCGATGAAAAGCGCGTTTCGTCCGGCCCCCGGCAGGTTTTCCAGAAATGGCAGGACATGAAAACAGCCCTGGACCCCGAAGTCCCGGTCCGGCCCTACAACATGGGTGAAGCCTTCAAGGAGGGCGAGGCCATGGCGCATGGCAAATTCGGGCTGGGGTTCGTATCCAAGGTGCTGTTGGGCAACAAAATCGAAGTGATGTTCGAGACCGAGATCAAGACTCTGGCCATCAATTACCATAAGTAATCCTTCTTCGGCGCCGCTTAACCCGGATTGTACGGCTCTGGTTCGCCACCGAGGTAGAAGGTTGCCGCAAAATCCGGGTTTATGGGAATCTCCAAGGAAACCAAAAGGGTTTTCGCGGAGATTTCCGTCTTCCGGCCGATCCGGTCCCCCCGTCCAGGCCCCATCGCGATCCAACCGTTACCGGAGAGCGACCCGGCGTTGACCGTCCGCGATGGACCGCAATGGGGTTTTGGGCCGTCAGACCGCTGAATCGAGCAGGATTTTATAGATTTCCGGCGCATCCTTGATGTTTTTCAATTCCCGGCGGCCCAGATTGACCACTTTGAGTTCAATGGATTTGTGGACCATGCTGTACACGTCGGCCGATATGCAGATGCCGCCCGGTTCAGCCAACGGTTCAATCCGCGAAGCAATGTTCACTCCGTTGCCCAAGACATCCCGGTCAATAATGAGCACGTCGCCGATGTGAACCCCGATCCGAATCCATATCTGTTCGATTTCGGGCCGGTCCTTATTGTATTTCCGAAACCCCGCCTGAATCTCCATGGCCGCCTGAACGGCCTGGACCGCGCTGCCGAACTTGACCAGAAAAGCATCGCCGATGGTCTTGATTTCCCAACCGTTATGCCGGGCGATCACCTGGCGGACCATGTCGTTGTGCCGGGTCAGTTTTTCGTAGCAGGCCGCCTCGTCCCGCTCCATATCCCGGCTGAAGCCCACGATGTCGGTGAGCATCAGAGCGGCCAGCGCCCGTTCCGGCACCTGGGCGCCGGTCACCCGGCCCGGAGCCGTGCCACTTGTCGCCAGAACCGTGGCCGAATCCCCCGAGGCGAAGGGCGTGGTCCGATCGATCAACTGCTGGTTCACGGTTTCTATGCGCAGGTGGTCGTTGTACATCCGGATCAGCACCTGAGTTCCCCAAAAATGAAACACGGCCGTGATCACGCTCAAGGCCGACATCCAGACCTGAACCGCCGTCACCACCGATACGCCCGACTGGGCCAGGGACAACAGGTGCCGGGTGGCCAGGAAGGGGGAAACGGTCATGGGCAGGCTGAGGATCAAAAAAAACGTGACCCAGTTCTGCTTCCGGTTCCACCGCCGGACAAAGGACGCGGAGGGATGGACCATCCGGAATCCGGCCGGATCGCGGACCAGGCGGACCCAGAGGAGTTCATGGTATTCGTGGTCCTTCATCAGCCGGCTGACCCAGGTGAGGAACAGAACGGTGGCGCCGCTGAACAGAAGGGCCGCCAAGCCCACTGAATACGAACAAAACCAGTCGAAGGTCCGGATATCAATCCGGCCTTCGGCCACCAGGTACTGGGCCGCCGCCACCGCGAGTATCAGGCCCATGCTGGCGCCATAAGCCAGGATCAGCCCGAACCGGACTCCTTTTTTGACCGTGAAGCCCTTTTCCAGGATGGTTCGGAGGGCCGACGCGGCCCCGGGAGGCCGGTCCTCCGCCGGCATTTGGGCTTCGAAATATCGCCGCCGGCCTTCGATGTGCCGGGCCAGCACCCGGGATAGCTGGACCACGGTGTACAGCCAAAAGGTCAGGAGACCGAAAACGAAGTACCCGGTGGTGGCCAGTTCCCGGCCGCCGCCAAAGGTTTCTTCGGTCGCCTCACCCAGGTCGTGTTCCAGATCCGGTTCCATTCCCGTTCCTTTTGAATCAAACAGAATGTCCGCCCTTTCCCTAAGATTCCGTCAGGGGTGGCGGCCCCCCCCCTCACCCTGCCCGCCAGGATTGGACGGACCCCGCCATTTATCATAATGAACCCCAAACGAGAATTACCGCCCCTTCCAGGTAGGTTTTCGCTTCTCCAAAAAGGCCGAAATCCCTTCCCGGGCATCCTCGGC
>JAGVGV010000300.1 GCA_020056895.1 Deltaproteobacteria bacterium | reverse complement strand
TTCCATCTTCGCCGTACCGGCCGTGAAGCACGATCAGCGCCGCATCCAGTTCGGGGGCGTCGGCCATCAAACGGCCCAGGTCCACGGCGGTATCGTACCGCCGCACGTTGTATTTCTGGGGGTCCAGAGCCTCGGCCACCTGCCGGCCGCTGGCCAGGGAAACCTCGCGTTCGCCGGACCTACCTCCGACCAGCAAGGCCACGTTCAAACGATTCGTCCTCATGTGGGTCTTGTTCCTTTTGGGGGTCAATCTGAAGGAGACTTTCGGGCTCCATGGCCAGAAGGACGAAAATCTCCCGTTCCATCCGATAGATCATGGCGGCCATTTTTTCAATCCGGGTTCGGGACCATTCGTCGCGGCCGTACCGGCGGCGGATGTATTCAAGCCGCTGGTCCAGAGTGGCCACCTGGTCCTCGATCACCCTTTTATCCGCGTAATTCACCACTTCCACTTCGGATACCCGCCCCGCCGGGCGGCTGGCCGACAACCGCACGTGCTGCCCTACCAGGGTCGCCACCGGCCCCAGGCCCAGCCGCTTCATAAGCTTGGCCCCGGTCAGGGCATGATCCAAAGGCCGCCCCAGAGTTCGGTGTTTGGTGATGTCGTGAAGCAGCGCCCCGGCCTGAACCAGTTCCAGATTCAGGTCCAATCCCCGGGCCTTGAGCCGCCGGGCCAAATACAGGGCCACGCCCCGGACGGCCACGCTGTGGCGGGTGATATGAGCCGGCATGCCGAAACGGGCCATCAGGGCCAGGCAGGCCGTTCGTCCGGGCAAAGGTGCTTGGTCTCGGAAGCGCATGGCCCATTTTAGGCCCGAGGAGGAAAAACATTCAAGCCTAAAAGGCGGTTGACTAGGACCTTAACCAATCCATCCACACAATCAAAAATTCACGAAGTCAAGCAACCCCTCAAGAGGCCTCACCACCCTTCCCGGCCCGCCTTTCCCCCAGGGGAGGCTCGGACGCCGCGGCCAGGTTCCCAAAGTCCGACCGGATTTCCTTGAATTTAAGCCATGAACAATCGAGACGCCGGAAAAAAATATTTTTCCGCACGGCTTCGCCTGGGAGAGAATAAGCGAGAAAAAACGAGTTCGGGAGGTGTGCATGATTTTATGCACAACTGTGGACAAGCTGTGAAGAAAAGTGGATTTCACCCTGATTCTGATGAGTTGACGGCCGATTTTGCAACTCTTTGACATCAATGGATAAATACAGGTAGGGCCAATGATTTTGAATACATGGCCGCTGTGAAGCACATGTTCTCAAGACTCCGGATGGTGTTCCGGAATCGTCTTTGACCCGGCCGCTCCCGTTCGTTACATTGCCCTCGCTACGGCACACTCTTCTATTCAAGGCACAAACTGGAAATGAACCAAACCTGGGCGGCGGCCCGCGAAGAATTGGCGGGTACGCTGGACAAAACCGATTTCGACGTCTGGGTGGACCCCCTGCGGCCGATGGCCGTCGAGGACCAGACGCTCGTTCTGGCTTGTCCAAATTCCTTTTTTCTCGCCTGGGTTCGGGACCACTACCTGGAACGGATTCAAGCGGCTCTGGCCCGGGTTTCGGCCACTGGACAGATGGCCGCCCGCGTGGTCCGCCTGGATGTTTCCGCCCTTGGCGGGAACGAACGGCCCGAAGCCAAAGCGGGCTATCGGCAGGCCGAACTGCCTCGGCTGGAGGCTCATCATCCAGGGCTCCTGAGATTCAACCCCAGGTTCACCTTCGATCGGTTCGTGGTGGGTTCGGGTAACCAATTGGCTTTCGCGGCGGCCCAGGCCATGGCTTCCGACGCCCAGCTCCATACCGACGCCCTGTTCATCCAATCCGATCCCGGCCTGGGCAAAAGCCATCTTTCCCAGGCCTTCAGCCAGCACTTGCTGGCCGACGACCGCCGACGACGAATCTATTACCTGACCGCCGAGGATTTCACCAACGAACTGGTCTATTCGCTGAAAAACCAGTCCACCGAAGACTTCAAGAACAAGTACCGGCGGGGCTGCGACGTTTTGGTGCTGGAAGAAATCCATTTCCTGAGCGGCAAGGAAAAAGTGCAGGCCGAACTGGCCTATGTTCTTGACATTCTGGCCGAAAACAAAAAAAAGGTGGTCTTTACCGGGACTCGCCCCCCTCGGGATATTCCCCGGCTTTCCCGAGCCTTCGTTTCACGGCTCCAGTCCAGCCTGATTTCGTCCATCGATCCCCCGGACTACAAGACCCGGATGCGGATTCTCCAAATGCGGGCTCAGGAGCACGGCTTGGCCGTGGACGACCAGGTGTTCGACTTTCTGGCCGCCCGGCTCAAAAGGGACATCCGCCAACTGGAAAGCGGGCTCAACGGCCTGATGGCCAAAAGCCAGCTATTGGGCCGGCCGCTCAACCTGGACCTCGCCCAGGAAACCCTGGGCGACCTGGTCGGCCCCGAGGACGGTTGTTCGGCCGAGGCCATTCAGCGGATGATCTGCCGGTATTTCCGGCTGTCCGTGGAAGACCTCAAATCCAAGTCCCGTAAAAAAAACATCATCCTTCCCCGGAATCTGGGCATGTATCTCTGCCGCCAGTTGACCGACCTGTCCCTCGAAGCCATCGGCAAATGGTTCGGCCGCAACCATTCCACGGTGCTCTATTCCGTGAACCTGGTGGAAAGCCGGCAGCGCCGGGACCCCAAGCTCAAGGCCCAGGTGGAATTTCTCGTCCAGCAGATCAAAAGCGGCGCCAAGGATTTTTAGGCTCCTTGCTGTTTTGTATGGACGAACAGGAGAAGTGAAAGAGAAAAAATGGGCGA
>JAGVGV010000263.1 GCA_020056895.1 Deltaproteobacteria bacterium | reverse complement strand
TTTTTAAAAAAGGAGTCCGACCTTTGGCCGCCCGAAAGAGACGGCGGGTCCGAAAAGACGGGATCACGGCTTCCTTCCCATGGCCCGAAGCGGACCGGAAAGCCAGCGCGAACCGGACCGCCACGGCCCATCGCTTTTCCAATGATACACCAACCCCGCCGAAGTTCAACGGGCGATGGTGGAAGCGCCAGGGACCATGAGGGTCCCCCAGCCGGCTTGGTCTTGTGGATTCTAAACGCGGAGCCGGGCCGAAAAGGTTTGGAAAAATTTGAAAAAGGTTTCCCCTGCCCGAAGAGACGTTCGGGATTCGGCCGGCGAGGATGCATCGGCTGGGCTTGGCGGTTATCGGTGGTGGGTTTCCTCCATCAGCAACGAAGCCGCGAAGGCGATCACCGCGGCAACCAGAAAAAGCCCGAAGGCCCGGCCATACACTTCGGCCGGGTATGGCCCGCCCACCGGTCCCTGGGCGTCCAAAAAAAGACCAACCAGGAACTGCATGACCGCCCCCCCCAGGAAGGGGAACAGGTTCACCGCGCCCATGGCCGTGCCGGCGATGGATACGGGGAACAGTTCCTTGGTGGCCGTGAACGCCACCACCACGATGGCCGATGAACAAAAAGCCAGAAGGAAGCAAAACACATACATGGCGCCCAAGGGAAGCGCCTTGGGAGCGAAAGCCAAAATACCCGTCAGCAGCAGCATGACCACGGAAGTGATTAAAATCGGGGTTTTCCTGGACCGGAAGACTCGGTCGGACAAATAACTGAGCAAAGGACTGCCCACGATCATGGCCACGGCGATCATGTTGAGAATCCACCCGGCCTGAGGCTTGTTGACTCCGTACACGTGCATCAGGTACGGCCCGCCCCAAAGCCCGGCGAAGGTGAAAAACACGCCGCACGTAAAGAAAAACCAGATCGCCAGGGGCCAAAACGCTTTTTTCTTCAGCACCAAGCCCAAACCGGCCATAAGGCCGATGGCGGCCGGAGCGCCGGCTCCGGCGGGACCGGCAGGCTCCACTGGGCTGAAACCCATCTGTTCGGGCCGGTCCCGGACCAGAATTCCGATCAATACGGCCAATACCACGGTCAATCCGCCCACCACCATGAAACTGCCCCGCCACCCCAGCCAAACGCTCATCCGGGCCAAAGGATACGAAGCGGTCAGCGCCCCCACGCCGCCCATGGCCATCATCAGGCCGGTCATCATGGAAAATTCGGATTTCCGGAACCAATGGGTAAGGATTTTCATGGTGGGGACGAACAGCATGGACGCTCCCAACCCCACCAGCGCCCGCGACACGATGGCCATGGCCGTTGATTGGGACAGACCGAACAGCACCGACGCCAAACCAGCCAGAAGGAAAAAGATGGTGACCGTTCTTCGCGGTCCCCAGGAATCGGACAACAACCCGGCCGGAAGCTGCATCAGGGCATACGGATAGAAATAGGCCGAACCCAAAAGCCCCATCAGGGCCGCGCCCGTGCCCAGGTCCTTCATCATTTCCACGGCCACCACGGCCGGGCTGGTGCGGTGAAAATAGACCATCAGGTACGCCGAGGACAACAGGGCGAACACCAGCCATCGGTATCCACCCGGGCTCCGTTCTCCGGTCATTTTTTCGCTCCTTGGGGCGATCAGGTTGTATGCTGAATCCAAGAGGTATTATGCGCTGGGATCCAGGAGCAAAGCAACCGAAGAAGCGCCCGGGCGCCTGGCGGAGGCCAAAGGCCTGGAATCCCCGTTCCGTGGGTTGAACGGAAAAAAATAAGAACGCCATTGGGCTTTTGACTTTTCAAAGGACGGCCTTGGGGTTTTTCCGTCATGCCGCCCGAGTATGGTCTCCCGGGTCGCTCCCGACCATCCCCGGAGCGTTCTTATGACCCAATCCACCGCACACGGGGGCGCCTGAACTTGCTCAAGTAATCCGATATGGTGGCATGATGATTCACCAGGAGACGCGGCTGGTTGACAAAGCTCCTGGTTTACGGGTAATATCATAGGAAAGGATCACATTCCCGCCTTTCACCTGTCGAATTTTTCATTTTGAGGAGGCGATCATGATGAATTCTTCCGAAGCCAAACCCAAAGCCACCGGCGGTTGCCTGTGCGGCGCCGTCCGGTTCGAGATCGTGGGCGACCTGAGAGGCATCGTGAACTGCCACTGCTCGAAATGCCGGCGGTTTCACGGCCATCTGGGCGCCTATACCAGCGTCCGGGTTCCGGACCTTGTGTTCGTGGAACAAAGGGGCCTCAAGTGGTACCGGTCCACCACGGACGAAACCCCCAATGTTCACCGGGGATTTTGCGCCGAATGCGGGGCATCCCTGTTCTGGCACCCCCGGGACCAGGAAAAAATCGCCGTCGCCGCCGGGGCTCTGGATGATCCCACGGGCCTGGAAACCATCGGCCACGTTTGGGTCAGCCAAAAACCCGGATACTACGACATCCACGACGGCCTCGCCCAATACCCCAAAGGCTGGGCCAGCATGACCGGGAGCAAAGAGGAATAAAAAGGAATAAAGAGGAAAAGCAAAGCGGGGGGACCTTTTG
>JAGVGV010000623.1 GCA_020056895.1 Deltaproteobacteria bacterium | reverse complement strand
GGTTCGTGAGTCCGGCGGTGAGTCCCACCAATCTGGTGTTCAACGTGGTGGCCATTCCATCGGGCATGTACCGGTTCATCAAGGAAGGCCGCATGGCCTGGCCGCTCACCTGGGTGGTGGTGGTCGGGACCTTGCCCGGAGTGGCCATCGGCGCGTTCGTGCGCATCCGGTACCTGCCCGACCCCAAGGCCTTCAAGGTGTTCGCCGGCCTGGTGCTTCTTTATATCGGCCTCAGGATGGTACGGGACCTGTTCGGCGGCGGAGGCGATAAGGCCAAGGCGGCCAAGGACGCGGAAAAGAAATTCCAGGAGCGGTGGCGATCGGCGAAGGCTTCGGAAGGTGAGCGCGACAAGGTTCGGACTCTGGCCTTCACCGCCAGCCGGATCACCTATTCGTTTTACGGCGAAACCTTTTCCTTTTCCACGTGGGGGATCATGGCCCTGTCCTTCGCGGTGGGCATCATCGGCGGTGTGTATGGGATTGGCGGCGGAGCCATCGTGGCCCCGTTTTTCGTGGCGGTTTTCCGTTTGCCGGTGTATACCATCGCCGGCGCGGCCCTGGCCGGAACCTTTATCACGTCGATTTTCGGCGTTATTTTTTACCAGTTCGTGGTCCCGGGGTTCGCGCCGCCCCAACTGACCGTGGCCCCGGACTGGGCTTTGGGGTTTTTGTTCGGCCTGGGCGGTCTGGTGGGCATCTACCTGGGAGCCCGGGCTCAGAAGTACGTGCCGGCCAAAGCGATCAAGATCATCCTTTCGGCCGTGCTGCTTTATACCGCCCTTCAGTACGTGGCATCGTACTGGGGGAAGTGAACCTGAAGAACCAATGGAGCGAATCCGGTCATGGACCTGAAAATCATGGGAACCATTTTTCTAAGTGTATTCCTGGCCGAACTGGGGGACAAAACCCAGTTGGCCACGGTCTGTTACGCAGCCGACGCCCAATGCAAACCCCTGGGCGTTTTTTTGGCTTCGGCGGCGGCGCTGGTGGCGTCCAGCTTTCTGGCGGTGTTCGTGGGCGGCATGGTGGCCAAGGTGGTGCCGCCCCACTACATTAAAATCGCCGCCGGCCTGGGCTTCATCGTGATCGGCGCCTGGTTCCTCTGGGGGGTGTACAAAAGTTGAATTTGGGGGAGGAGCCTTTGAAAAGGCGTCCTTGGACGGAACCTCATTGTTGATTATTTTAAAATGGGCCGCGATTGAGGCCGTGATATTCGCTTTTGATCGCCGACTCCATCACAAAGGGCATGACACCCGTGAGACTGGCTGTTAAAATCATGTAAGGGCTGTCATGAGCGTTCTCCAATACTAATAGGAGGAAGGCCAGATGATATTGAGCGAACTCAGCATTACCGCCTTCCGGAGGATGAGTAATGTCCGTTTGGAGCGAATGGCCCCAGTAAGCTTGGTTCTGGGCTCGAATAACGCGGGGAAAAGCACAGTGCTGGAGGCCGCCGCGCTCTTAATGCGCCCCTTGGAACCCACGCAATGGGTTCAGGTTGCACGCCAGAGAGATGTCGATGCCCCTTTGGTCGATGGTCTCTGGTCCCTGTTCCCATCGGGTGCGCCGCTGCAAGTGGATGACGGTCCCAAACAAACAAGGCCACTGGTACTTTCTGGCGACGTCGCCAATGAGGAAAGACGTTTGGCCGCCACCGCTCTGGCCAGTCTGCCTTGGGATGCTGAAACCTCGGGGGACCTGACTCTGAGGGTTGAAGCCCGAGTGAACAAACTAAGGCCACACACCTTGGAATTTCGTCGCGATTCATTCGCCCAATCCGGAGAAGGAGTGACGTCTTATCGCTGTTTCGCGGTGACGCCATCGACCCACAGATCCACGCGGAATCTTGTGGAACATCTCAGTAAAGTGATCGATATTGGTGAAAAACCATTGGCGGTCGAATTGATGCGGCTTTTTGATCCAGAAGTTTTGGAACTTGATATAAGCGCCATCATGGGGCGTGAAAACATTAAAGTCGCGCATAAAGATCGCGGTATAGTGGACTTAGCCTCCTTCGGGGATGGAATGCGTCGGGCCGCCGCGCTGGCTTTGGCTCTGATTCGGGCCAAAGGAGGCTTGTTACTCGTGGACGAATTGGAAGTGGGATTTCATACAAGCGTCCTGGCGAGTATTTTTTCTCGGCTGTTTTTAGCGGCCCAGACGATCGACGTTCAGATTATCGCGACAACGCATAGCCTTGAGGCCATTGACGCCGTGATTGAAGCATTAACGCCCCAGCCGGAAAGTTTGGCTGCTTATTATCTCCAGCGGAAGGAAAACCAGACGGTCGCCCACTACTATGATACAGAGCGTCTTGTTCGGCTTCGTGAAACAGGGTTGGATCTACGATGACCCAATTTTGTTACATCATCACTGAAGGCGTACTTGACGTGGTTTTGATCACCCAGGTAATCCAGCGAGGCCTTGGTGGTGAACTGGTAAAACGAATGCACGACCTTTCCGACAATGGGCGAACCTACGTTAAAAAGAGGTTTAAATTTCCTTACAACGATGACATCACCCGCCGCTCAGTACCCATGCCGGCTTTCCTTCAGATAGGCCAGAGTCTTATCATTCTTGGCAACGCCCAGGGATTGAGCCGGATCAAGGACACAATCGAAAGTGACCAGGAGGCGTTCAAGCATTTAGACTGGTATCCCGACGCCATGGCCGTGATTTACGACGCGGACAATCAGCCTCCCATGGACCGGTTCAGCGGCTTCGCGGAATTGTTCCAACCATATGGCTATCCCACCCCAACTCATCTGGAACAAGTGGTTCGCGCCAATGGCCTACGTGCCGGCTTGTTTGCTTTTCCTGGACAAGGCCGGCGAGGAACCTTGGAGGATGTACTTTTACCTTTGGCTGTAAACCGTTTTCCAGAATTGAGCCAGTATGCCGTTTCCTACGTGGACACCTGGTTCGCGGCGGATATTGCCAAAAACCATCCTGATTTCAAAGAATTGCGAAATCCAAGCGGGGTCAGGAAAGCCAAACTGTCCGCCCTGGCGAGCCTCTTGAAGCCGGCCAAGCCGATCACTGCGTCGATCGAAGACCAAAAGTGGGTACCCATCACTCCGGAAGAATCCGAACCGTTGGCCCCCCTTGTTTCGTTCGTCAGGCAATTACTGGAGCCTTAGTCGTCAGCGAGCCTCCAACCTAATAGAATTTCACGAAAATACAAAATATTACCCGTTGAGTCTAGTGGTTGCGCATCGGGCGTTAAAGAATGGCCAGCTTTTTTCCAAAGGGCTTCGTTCGGTATGCCTGGTGCGTGAGAACCGTCGCCACCCTTGGCCCCCCAGCTTTCCTCCATCACCGCCGAAAGTTTCTCCCGGATCCTCGAATTTTGTTAAAGTCCCTTTTCATTTCTTCCGATACGGCATACAGGGCGGAGCTAAAGACCATGCCCTGGGAGCCATCCGTATGTCGTTTCGCGTCCAGACCAACATCGTGGCGATCAACGCGGCCCGGAATCTGGGAGCCGTTTATTCCCGTCTGAGCGAAAACACGCGCCGCCTGTCTTCGGGGCTCAGAATTGAAAGCGCGGCCGACGACCCGGTGAATCTGGTGGTCCGGGAATTGATGCGGACCGATATCGCCGCGCTCGATCAGGGGCTCCGGAACGCATCCGACGGCTTGTCCATGCTCCAAACGGCGGAAGGCGCCCTGGCCGTGATCGACGAAAAACTGATCCGGATGAAGGAACTGGCCGAACAGGCGGCCACCGGCACGTACACCACCATCCAGCGCGAAATCATGAATTCCGAATACCAGACCATGGCCGCCGAAATCGACCGAATCGCCGAGGCTACGGATTTCAACGGCACGAAGCTCTTGGATGGTTCCCTGTCTGATTCCAACCTCAGCCGGGGCCTGAAAATTCATTTCGGAGCCGGAAACGAGGCCGCCGAGGATTACTATTTCGCCAACCTGCCCGACGTCCGGGCCACCACGTCCACGGGGTTGAAGGTGGGGGGCGACGCCCGGGCGGATATTTTCCGTCAGCGATTGGGGCTGGGCGTGACCGAGCCGAACCGATCCATCGCCCCCGAATCGGGCCCGGCCGCGGATTTTTTGTACTACTACAATTACGACGCCAGCCAAGCCGCCAGCGGCTCGGCTTTGGAAACCGCTTCGTACCTGGCAGGAATCTATAGAACGGAAACCGGGGACGGTTTGACCGACTTGATCCAGGCCGTGAACCGGGGTACGGCCAGCCGGGTGGAGATCGATTTCACCTTCGATCAAAAATCGGCTCTGGGGTTGGTCACGTCCGCCGACCATCTGGATGTATGCCTGGGCGACGAAGTGTACCAGTTCGGTTCGGGCGCGGGAAGCATCACCCTCGAGGACGGCCGGGCGCCGGACGGGTATATCGACGCCTCGGTTTCCCGGGGGAGCGCCCTTTCCACGTCGTTGGTGGCGGCGGTGAACGCCAACGCCGGATCCAAGTTTTGGGGCGTGGCCGATACGACCGGCGGCCGGGCCTTTTTCTTCGCCCGGGAAGCCGGGAACCACGATGACTGGTCGGCCGGGGATGATGGCAACGTGGCCCAGGCCAGAGAGAACGTGACCTGGACGAACGTGGCCACCGGCCATACCGCCGGTTCCGGAGCCTCCTTTTCCCTGGGCGGCCGCACCTGGGCCCGGGCCGCGATGGGCCAGGAAAGCGGTGAATATTTCCTTACCCTGGAAGGCGCCCAAGTGGGCCCGGGTCACGATCTGATGATCGGCCGGGCGGAAAGCCTGTATGGCGGCCGGAGTCTGGATCGGTTCCGGGACGCGGATTTCGACGAAACCCAGAACGCGGGAGAAGGGTCTTGGGTCGGAGCGGAAATACGGACCCAGTCCGCGGCTCAGGCTTCGCTGGACCAATTGACCGCCGCCATTTCCAAAAAGGACGAAGTTCGGGCCCTGCTCGGCTTCCTGCAGATCCGGCTGGAAAACACCACCAGCCAGCTTTCCCTTCACAAAACCAATATCATGTCCGCCGAATCCCGTATTTCGGACCTGGACGTGGCCGCGGCCATGACCTCGCTGACTCGCGATCAGGTCATTTCCCAGGCGGGCGTTTCGGTTGTGGCTCAGGCCAATTCCTATGCCCAACTGGCGCTCCACCTGATCGTCTAACCCAATCCGGTAAAAGGCGATCAGGCGTCGGTTCAGGTGAAGAATCAGTAGGTCAGAGGATGTCCAGACCGAACCACCGGGCCAGTTCCCGCCAGTCCTGGACACGAGGAAGGTCCCGGTCCCGCCGGTTCCAGGGCTGATCGAAAAGAATAGCCTGAATCCCGGCCAACCGTAGCTGGCGGCAGGCTTCGGGGTGGTCGTCGAAAAACACCCGACGGCCATGGTCCCGCAACGCTTCCAGTTTGCCGAAAGGGTCTCCGGTGGCCACGATATGGAATCGATCGGCCGGGATTTGAGGTAACGCGGCGGCGAACCAGTCTTGAATGGGTTCGGCTCGGGGCCGCGAAGTGACGAGCAATAGCGGAGCCGCCTGGGCCAGACGGGCCAAAACCGGGCCGGCTCCCGGGTACGGCCGAGCCCCCACCTGGATCGGCCGCCACAACAGGTCGTCCACCAGTTCGGTCACAACGGTTTCCGGAAGCCCGAGGGCGCGGGCCAGATCGAATTCGGTGATATCGTTGGTGGTCAGGCCCGTCCGGTGGTGGCGTTCGGCCAGAAGCCTCAGGAAAGGCGTCATCACGTCGACCACCACGCCGTCCAGATCGAAGGCCGCTTCGGCCGGAACCAAGGGACGTTCCGGCCCGGGGACCGAGTCCGGACTTTGGGTCATCCCTTCAGCTTTTCCTTCAAAAGCGCGTTCAGGGCCTGGGGATCGGCCTGGCCTTTGGTGGCTTTCATCAACTGGCCCACGAAAAAGCCGATCACCTTTTCCTTGCCGGCGCGGTACTGGGCCGCCTGGCCGGGATTCTTGGCCAGGATTTCCTCGATCAGGGGTAAGAGCGCCGCTTCATCGTTCACCACCACCAGACCTTTTTCCGCCACGATCTCGGGCGCCGGCCGGCCCGACCGATACATTTCCTGAAACACCGTTTTGGCGATCTTGCCGCTGATCCGGCCATCGTGAATCATGGCCACCAGGCCGGCCAGAAGGGTGGGGGAAAGAGGGCAGTCGGCGGGCGTTTTGCCGCTTTCCCCCAGTTCGCGCAAGAGCTCTGAAAGAATCCAGTTGCATAGAGCCTTGGGCTGGTCCAGTTCCCCCACGGCCGCTTC
>JAGVGV010000008.1 GCA_020056895.1 Deltaproteobacteria bacterium | reverse complement strand
GCCACCCGGCCGGCCAGCGTGCCGTAATCGTTTTTCTCTTTGTTTTGCCCCAGTCCGCTCAGGCAGGGGTTCTGGTCATCCGCTACGTAACCGAAGAACAGCCGGGCCCCAGTCAATTGGGCGGGCTTTTCGCCCTGCTCATCCGGGATGGGCCGCAAGATGGAACGATAGGCTTTTCCCAGTTGAACCTTGTGGATGGTGTCCCGGTACCGCCAACGGTAGTAAAAGTTTCGGCCCACGGAATGGATACGCCGATTACTATCCCAAGGACTCTCGATTTCAACGTATATTAGTTGATTGGGTTGATACAACAGGTCTTTCGCTTTGTTCATATCAGCTTGGACCAAGTTGAAAAACTTCGTTATACTTCCTTCAGCCTCACCTTTAATGCTTTGGATTTTTGTCTTCAAGTCATCTCGTGGTGTTTTAAGAAGGTTTTTCCAATTTGGGTTGGATTGGGGATGTTCGGACTTTAAGTGTCCCTTTTTGGTATCAGCAAGGTGTTTCAGTGTTTCCTCATATTCAAGGAGCACTTCATTTTCAACAAACTCCCTTGGCAGGGATTTTAGTAAAGCCGCTCGGACTGCTACCCACTTATAAGTTAAGCCCGGCCGCGTCGAAAACGTGGCGGCCAATTTTCCTGTTCCATCCAACCCCCCTGCATAGGAATAGAAATAATGGTCGAGCGCTCCAATTCCGGGGACGGTTGTCGTTATCCGGTCTCCCGCATTCAATTTTCTTTTTGTGTTTATTTCAATGGCCATATGGTCTTGTTCAGGGACGAACGTCACGCAATCTGCTTTGGGAAGGATTATTACTTCCAGCGATTTTTTATTGCGATCCCCTTTAACCACTACCGCTGGCCGGACGATAAACCGCGCTTTTTTTTCATCCTTGGGAAACCCCATATTGGGCCGGTACGAATAGGTCCGTTCCTCCACCCGTTCCATGGGCGCGGCCAAAAGGGCGCCGAGGCTCTGGCGGAGCATGCCCTTGAGCGAGGCCGGCGAAATAAGAACCCGACCATCCGGCAGCCGGAGGGGTTCCAGGATTTTTTTATCATTCTTATCAACCGGGTAGGGTAGCGTGCCGTCGAATTGGCCGCATTCATACTGATCGTTGCCGACCAGGGTGGGGGTCAGGGTGGTGAGGGTGCACCGCAGTTCACCGGACAGCAGGGGTTCGCTTTGGGCTTGGAATCCATCGTGAAACACCGGCGCGTCGGTTATGGCTTGAACTTGACCATTGACCTCAGGAATGAGCACAAAATCGTACGGCGCCGGGGTATGGGGGTTCGCCCGGCCTCCGCCGGCAAAGCCGCCTGGCTTTTGGTCGGGCGGGAGGTCCTTTTTGTAGCCTCCGCCCGGCCTAGGGCCGGGAGCAAACCCTTGTTTGTGGTAGGGGTCCCGGGGACCGACCCCTTCCCCCCGGCCGCCTTGGGGGAACCGATCTTTTTTACCGGGCCGGTCCTGAGCCGCCGGGCTTACCCCTACCGGCCGAACGTCCGTAGCCTGTAACCCGTTGCCAGTGTTTTTAAGCTCGAATTCTACGTCCATGCCGATTTCGGGCTCCACGTTCCTAAAAAAATCCAAATCCATGGACCGGAAGGGATGAACCTTTTCCCCTACGCGGATCATGCCCTGTTTTTTTTCCGGGAAATATTTATCAATCACGCCGTTCATGATCGTCCCTCTTCCCTTCGTCGGACTTTCTTTTAAACGGAAGCAACCGCCAGGCGACCAAACGGCCTTGATTCCGGTATTCGATCGCCCGTAATTTGTTGGTCCAGGCCTCGGGGAGGCCATATCGATCATGATCCTGAAATAGGAAAACTGGTTTTTCCGCGCGGATCACCTCCAGACGACCCGTTTCAGGAGCCGGGGTTTTCTCACATTCCTCGCACCACGACCACCGGCGCCCTTTGGCCGCGGCCAGAACGTGGAGCGCCTTGTTTTGATAAAACAACCGGGCCTCGGAAAAGTCCCGGCCCTTTTTCCTAAAGCCGTCGATATCGGGTGCGCCGGCTCCCAGGCCGGTGAATCCGGGCCAGGGGCCGAAGTGGTTCTGGTCCGGATACCCAGGGCGCGGCTCCAACCAATGCAAAAGCGGGGCTTCGGCCATGCAGATTTTTGCTATAAAATCCAAAAGCGATTGGTCGCTTTCACCCGATTGCCACTTGAGTTCCACACTCAGGTTAGATTTGGCCATTTATCGGTCTCCCGCCTGACAAAGCTTGGGTTCCGCGAAGGTCCATCCTACCCAACCAAAGCCCCGCCACTGGCCGCCGCCAATGGCGAGATGCCCCTGCTGGGCGTAGGCTTTTACGAGTTGCAACAGATGGTGAAATTGTTCGGCCTCCAGGGCGGTGGGAGCCTCAATCACCATTTTCCATTCAAATTCACCCTGGACCAGGGCCACCCGGTCGAATTTGCCCCCGCCGTACACTCCAGCGGTGAATTCATCCTCCGCGTGTTGTTGAATCCAGGCGGCCTTCCATTCGCTGGAGTCCGTGAGGTAGGCGTCCCGGAT
>JAGVGV010000649.1 GCA_020056895.1 Deltaproteobacteria bacterium | reverse complement strand
GGACCGCAGTTCGGAAACCTTGATGTTGAAGTAATCCGCCGTTTCCCGAACAATGGTGTCCAACGAGACCCTGTTTTGTTCGGATTCGATGAACTGCCCGAGGAGCCGTTGAGCGGTTTCGAGGTCGATGGGTTTTTGGGTCAGAGACGACCAGGCTCCCAACCGGGACAGGTATCCTTCGAGCACCCGGATGTTCGTTTCGTTCTGGCTGGCCAGAAAAAAGCCCACTTCGGTGGCCAGGGAAATGCCTTCTTCTTCGGCTTTTTTGGTGAGGATGGCGACCTTGGTTTCGCGATCGGGCGGAGTGATGTCGGCGAAGAGGCCGCCTTCGAACCGGGACCGGAGCCGGTCTTCCAGGTCCGGGATTTCCTTGGGCATTTTATCGCTGGAAAGGATGATCTGCTTTTCGGCTTCGTACAGCGCGTTGAAGGTATAGAAAAATTCTTCCTGCGTTCGTTCCTTGCCGCCGATGAAATGGATGTCATCGATAATCAGGGCGTCGATGTTCCGGTATTTGCGTCGGAACGCGGGCATGTTTTCGGTCCGGAGGGCTTCAATGAGTTCATTGGTGAACTCTTCGGAAGTGCGGTACACCACCTTCAGGCTTCGGTCATTGGCCGTCAACTGGTTGCCGATGGAATTGAGCAGGTGGGTTTTGCCTAATCCGGAAAGACCGTAAAGAAACAGTGGGTTGTACGCGGCGCTCCGGTTGGCCACGGCCAGCGAGGCGGCATGGGCAAGCTGGTTGGAACTGCCCACCACGAAGTTGTCGAAGGTGTATTTATCGTTCAGCCCGGCCCGGATTTCATCCCGTTCCGCCTCTTCGTTGCCGCCGGAATCCCGGTTTTGCGAGGCCATGGTGGGCGATCCGAAGGCGGTGGTGGGGGCGATGACCAGTTCCAGGGTCATGTCCGGCCCAACCAGGTCGGTCAATATGCGTCCCAAGCGGCCGAGGTGCCGTTCGGTGATCCAGGTTTTGAAAAAAATATTGGGTACTTGAATAAGCAGCGTCCGCTCGGGAGAAGGCATGGGAGCGCAGGGCGAAAACCAACGGCGAAATTCCGCCGGAGCGATTTCGGTTTCCAATCGGGCCATCAGTTCATTGAACGTTCGGTTCATTGGGAACCCTTTGAAAACATTAATCAAAACACAGTCTTAAACTGGCGGATCATATCAGAAATCCTAGGGGATTGTAAACAAAAATATAGGGGCCGGGGTAAGGCCCGCCGATCCTGGCCGGGCGCTGAAACGTTTTTCCAACCATTTAGGATAACAATAAAAATTCAATTTGTTGGATAAGAATATCGCTCGCTGGAATGGCCGCGCGGCTACCATATCTTGTGGCTACTATTGGTGATACCTTGGAAAACGGATGAAGGGAAAAACGATATAAAAACCGGGTAATCCAAGGTGGACCGAATAAGCGCGGTCAACGCGCGCGAAAGGGGAGTGAAGGGGCGATGCGTTCCATCGCCCTGACCCCCCTAACCGCCAAAGAAACGTCCGTTAGGGGAGGGTCTTTTTGATCCAATCGAGAGCGAAACCGGCCACGTCTTCCCAACCCGGCTCCCCCACCACCCAATGGGCGTGATCGGGAAATTCCTTGTAGGTTGCTTGGGAGTACTTGTCCGCCACCTTTTTCACCACCGAAGCGGGGGTGATCCGGTCTTTTGCTCCGGCAACCACCAGAACCGGGCAGGTGACCTTGGTTTCATCGACGGTAAAACCTTTTACGCCAGGCAGGAACCAATATCCGATTTCAAACGCCGCCCGGCCGGATTCAAAGATGAACCGGTCATAGGCCGCTTGTTGTTCCTGTTCGGGAAGCAGATGGAGCATGGAATAAACGGCCGCGTTGAAGGACAGCCGCATGGGGCGCCGCCAAAAGAAAGGAGTTGATTGAACTTTCAAAAAGCTTCGGACAACGGAAGGAGTGAGGGCCAGGATTCCAGAGGGCGACGCGGGTGTCAATAGCACCAGCGCCTTAGCCAGGCCGCGGCCGCCCAAGTACTGCGCCAGCAAACCACCCATGCTGTGGCCCATGAGGATGGGCTTTTCGTCCAGAGCCTTGATTTCGTTTTCCAGGTCGGCCGCGTAATCGTACAGGCTGGTGGTTCCCAGCTTCGGGTCCGGGGTGTCCGCGGGGTTGATGTTATGGTAGCGCAAGGTCGTCGCGGTTGTCCTGAACCCATTGGCCTCAAAAAGGTTACGATAGTTCCCCCAGTACCACGGCCCGCCCCACATCCCATGAATCATGAAAATGGTGTCCGACATGGCCCAAATCCTTTCCGTTAGGGGTGAAAAAAAGAATACTCCGTTTTGGGAACAAACGGCGAATTGCTCACTGAGGAGGTGGATCATCGTCTCTGGTCGTGGTCACGTTGCATAGGTTAGGGCGTAATACCTGTTCAATAACGGCAATGAACCCATCACGGTAATCGCGTTTGTTAAAGCGAAACGTAACTTTTTTACCGTCCCGTTGCCAATCCTTATCTTTTGTTCCTCTCCAAGGTATCCGATTATTTTCAGTTTTTTGGCTGAATTGGCTCAGAGCTCTCAAGCAGTTTACGACGGCTAACTCCTCTGTGTGGATGGTTATACTGAACCGATATTGATTCCGTTCAACCATTTCGGCCCCTCCATTTCGCAAGCGGTAAAATGCGATGGTTTGAACCATTTTTTGTCGGTAACCACCTTGGGTTGGGTGGCCGCTCACTCCTGCCTGGCCGGAAAAACCCGTTTCCACCCCTCACCCCGCCCTCTCCCCTCGAGGGGAGAGGGGAAAGAAAACTTGGCCCGATGGATGTTGGGAGATAGCCTGACGGTGCCCCAGCAACCCTTATGAGGGTCAAGTTGTTCATTCCCCTCGCCCCGAGCACCGGGGCCGTGGCCCCGGATGCCAATTGGGACCAGGGCTTCGCCCTGTGTCCCCGGGAGAGGGCGGGGTGAGGGGGTTCTTTCTAACAAGGCGCTTGGACGAGGAATGGCGACTTTGGTTGTCTGACATCTATTTACTCCTTAACATGCTTAACGGAAATGTTATAAAAGGACGTTGTGGTGTACCGGCCCTCCCCCATCCTACCCTCTCGCCCGGTCCAGGCTTCGGTACCCAATGGCCTCGGCCAGATGGGGTGTTTGAATGTCGGGAGCGCCCTCCAGGTCGGCGATGGTCCGGGCCAGCTTGATGATCCGGGTATAGGCCCGGGCCGACAGCCCCAGCCGCTGCATGGCGGTTTCCAAAAGCTTCCGGCCGGCCGGATCGATGGGGCAGAAAGCCCTCAGTTGGGCGCTCTGCATCTGGGCGTTGGCGTACATACCGGCCGAAGAGAGCCGTTCCGATTGAATCTTCCGCGCTTTTCGGACCCGGTCCCTTATAACGGCCGATGTTTCGCCGCTGGGGTCCGTGCCCAGGTCTTTGTATTTCACCGCCGGGACTTCGATATGAAGATCGATGCGGTCCATGAGCGGTCCGGAAACATGCGCCCGGT
>JAGVGV010000470.1 GCA_020056895.1 Deltaproteobacteria bacterium | reverse complement strand
GGCGCCCCTTCCCCAGGCCGGGGCCCCACGCCGGGAAGCGTCCCCAATCCCGCCCGCTCCGGAATGGGAACCAGGCCAGGTGATTCTAGGGCTGTACCGAGTGGAAGGACTTTTGGGCCAGGGCGGCATGGGCCGGGTGTACCGGGTTCACCATCTGGCCTGGGACATGGACCTGGCGGTCAAGGCGCCCCATCCCGGCGCCCTGATATTGGCCGGCGGTCCCGAACCCTTTGAACAGGAAGCGGAAACCTGGGTCCAGATGGGCCTTCATCCCCATGTGGTGAGCTGTTATTACATCCGCCGGGTGGATGAATGCCCCTGCCTGTTCGTGGACTTCATCGCCGGCGGCCCCCTTCACGACTATGTTCAGAATCCCGACGGCACTCCGGGACGGTTGTACGAGGGCGGGCCGAAAAAGGCCTTGATCCGGATATTGGACGTGGCCATCCAGTTCGCCTGGGGTCTGGACCATGCCCATCGATTGGGCCGGATCCACCTGGACGTGAAGCCCGGCAACCTGCTTTTGGACGAAGAAGGGCAGGCCCGGGTGACCGACTTCGGCCTGGCCTTGGTCTCCGGAACCGCCGCCGGGGCATCGACGGACGGACGGCCTCATGCGGGCACTCCGGCGTATTATTCTCCGGAACAAGCCGGAGGCCGGGACCTGGATGCACGGACGGATGTTTGGAGTTGGGGCCTTTCTGTTTTGGAAATGATGCTGGGGGGCCGGACCTGGGAATACGGCCTGGCTGGCCCCGAAGTGCTGGCCGAAGCGATTCGGAGCCCCCGCCGGGACGACGCCCTTCCCCCTCTGGTTCCGCCTCTGGCCCGGCTTCTGGGCCGGTGCTTGTCGGCCGAAGCGGACGCCCGGCCGCCGAGCCTGGGTCCGGTGGCTCGATACCTGATCCGCCTGGTGGAACATCTGACCCGCCGGCCCTATCCCCGGCCTTGGCCTCAAAAAGATCGCGAAACCGCGGATGGCCTGAACAACCGGGCCGTGTCCCTGGTGGACCTGGGCCGGCCAACCGACGCTCAAACCCATTGGCGCCAAGCTCTTCAGGCCGAACCCCACCACCTGGAAACCACCTTCAATCAAGGGCTGGCCGCCTGGCGGGCCGGTTGGATCACGGATATGGCTCTGGTTTCCCACCTGGCCGAAGCGGGGCGGACCGGGAACCACGAAGCGGGGGCCGCGTACCTTTCCGCCCTGATCCATCTGGAGCGGGACGATCCCCAAGCGGCCGGCCAGGCTATCCAAAAGGCCGGAACCGACCCCCGAACCCGGAATCTTTCCAGCCTGATCGCCCAACAGGGGGCGGGGGGCCACGGCCTTTCCCGCACTCTGACCGGTCACGAAGCCGCCGTGAACGCGGTGGCCGTCAGCTCATCGGGACCATGGGTCCTTTCCGGTGGTGAAGACCGGAGCCTCCGGCTTTTCGACGGACGGGACGGAAGGAACCTGACCACCCTTCCCTGCCCGGGTCCGGTGACCGCCGTGGCGTTGTCGCCGGATGGTTTATGGGCGCTTTCCGCCGGCGGGGATGAATTCGCCGGGGATTATCAGGTCCGCCTGTGGGACCTGACCGCCCGCAAATGCCGCGTCAGCCTGGCCGGCCACGAAAAAACGGCCCGGAGCCTGATCCTGTTCCCCGATGTTTCCCGGGCGGTGAGCGGCGGCGAGGATGGCGCTCTGCGGTTTTGGGATTTGACGGTTGGCGTGGGCCGGAAAGTGGTGGCGGCCCATGCCGGAGGCGTTTTCGGGCTGGCGTGGCTGCCCCGGCGCCGGATGATCGTTTCGTGCGGCGCGGACCGCGAAGCCCGGCTGTGGGACGAAAACGGCCAGAACCCCTTGGGCCGGTTCCGGGGGCATGAAGCCCGGATCAACGCGGTTTCGGTCAGCGCGGACGAAAAACGGCTGCTCACGGCCGACGGCCTGGGCCGGCTGAAACTCTGGGATATCGACCAGCGCCAGGTCATCCGGACCATTGCCGGCCACCAGGGCGAAGCCTTGGCCGCGTCCCTGTCTCCGGATGGCGGGTGGGCGCTATCGGCCGGTTCCGATGGCGGTCTTCGGTTGTGGCGGATGGATGACGGCCGGTGCATCCGGACTTTGGAAGGACATGAATCCTGGGCCACGTCCCTGGCCTTGAGCCAGGATGGCCGGCTGGCCGTAAGCGGCGGCCTGGACAAAACCGTCCGTATCTGGCGGCTGGATCCAAATGCCTTCCGGTTCCAGGCACCCTTTGTTCTTTCCCGTATCGTTCACAGCCGGGCCGCCCTGAACGCGGCCTCCCTGTTCGAAGACCGCCTGGCCGCCGGCCGGACCACTTTGGACCAGGGTCGGCCCGCCCTGGCGGCCGGTTGGGTTCAACGGGCCCGGGCCATGCCCGGGTACCAGCGTCATCCTCAGGCCATGGCTCTGTGGACGGCCCTGTATCGGTACCTGCCCAAAAAGGAGTTCCGATCCGGGTGGCTGGAAAAAACCGTGGTCCCGGCCGGAGCCGCCGTTTTGGCCCTGCGGATCGACCCCCGAGGTCGTTTTTTTCTGATCGGCCGGGCGGATGGAATGATTCTCCAGGGGCGGTTGGACGAATCCGCCGAAGCCATTCCTATTCCGGGGCACCGGGACCGGGTTCTGGCCCTGGACCTGACCCCCGACGGCCGGCATGCGCTATCGGGATCCGCGGACGCCGGCGTCCGGCTCTGGAACCTCGATGCCCAGGAATCGCGGTCCTGGCCCATCGTTCACGGCGCGGCCGTTCAGACCGTCCGGTTCCACCCGGACGGCCGGACCGCCTTTTCCGGCGATGCCGAAGGGCTGGTGGTCCGTTGGGACCTCCGGACCGGTCGGGCC
>JAGVGV010000009.1 GCA_020056895.1 Deltaproteobacteria bacterium | reverse complement strand
TTTACATGAGAACAAAATGCAAAATGAAAAACTAGAACTTAACCTGCTGATTCAAATGGTTAACTCAATTTTCTGCCTGATTTTTCCGCCGAACTACGGACTAACCAGCATGGTCTTTCTTATCCTGAAGCCATCAAATCCGTGATTAACGAAATGCCCGACGTCAATCGATGTGTTCGGTGTCCGTATCGAGACCCACCAGGGACCAATGGGCATCGGCTTGGAGGAGGGGTATTCTCATTCTGAACAAGGAGGTTTGCGCCATGTTAGGGAAAAAAAGTTTTTTCATCGTGCCGGTACTGACTTTGCTCCTTCTTTCCTGCAGCTTGAACCGATTCGAGTCCAACTCGTTTGTTGGATATATCGAAGATGGTAAAATTGGTACCCATTATCTTGAGGGCCAAAACAACCCCAAAAGTGTGATTGACAAGGGAGCCTGTATCGTTGTCGATTTGGTCGGGGGATATTTGCATGATGATTTCGAGCCGTGGCATGAAGATATTTTTACCAAGGGACCCGTACGCAATGAAATTGCTTTGATTATCAAAACTCAAGAACTCCCAAGCCCCATCGGCGCCGACAAGAAACCCGTCAGCAACAGCGAACAGGCTCTTCTCACATTCAAGGGTCAACAAGCCAACCGACCCTTTCCCGTCCAGTATTACACTATATTCGGCCCCAAGAAATACGAAGGGGGGGATCTGCTTTTTGATATCAAAATGACCGAGTTGGACGAAGAAGAAATGAACATGTTAAAGGGCAATGTCGCCACGCTGCAGAGTAATCTGCAGCAAAAGGCAACCTCCCAGCGAAAGGACTGGACCACCGTCGAATCAAAGCTGATCGAGTTTCTCGCTACGGGTGTTTTGAAAGTAGCGGCCGCTGAATGGGCCGGTTTGGGGTTTGACGCCGCGATCCAACTGACCAAACTGTATGCTGACCTTCACAAGGAAGATGATGGAATAATGAACCATTACTTCATGTTAACCTCACAATACAGAAAAGATAAGACCTCAACGCCCATTCTTCGGGAAGGGTATTACGTGGTGGTTCGGGCGAACATTGACGATAAAAAGCCAGAAAAACAGAATTATATTGGGAGCATTGATACGGTGATCAAGAAAGACGAAACCTTCAATTTCAACAAAATGGAATTGGGCGGCAACAACAATACATGGCTGGTTTTACGGGTGAGCACGTTTCCAAGTGGAGATACGTGCCCATGCAAGTGATTCAGCGGCGAAAAAACAAGGTTCACCCTGATGATGATCGTGGGGGCTGTTTCGCTGAAAAGTCACCCCATAAAAGCCCGATGAGTCGAATCCGGGCATGGCTGGATAGGCGAGGGCGGCCTCGCCTTTCTCAGCCATTGCATATCCCCCCGATAATCACCTTGAAATTCAATGTTTCGCTTCACGATTTTTCGTTTCTCAGCGAACCCAACTTCGCAGTTTATCATGCTCCTTCCGTCTTGACGGCCGCTGCCAGGCCGGCCAGGTCTTTGCCGCCGAGGCCGATCTCCTTGAGCACGGCGTCCACCAGGGGGGCCTGCCCGCGATAGCGCAAGGCGCTGGAGACCAGTTGTTCCGCCAGGTTGCCCCCGCCCCCGGGAACGTCCCCCCCGGATGGCCCGGCCGAACCGCCGGATTTACCGAAGTCCAGCCCGTCCACGTGGAAAATCCGGATGCTCTCGATGGTTTCCAAAGGCTTGACGCTTTCCCGGATGATCTCCGGCAGGTGCTTGATCGATTCGATCTTGACCTTCATGTTCATCACGTCCGGGCTCAATACGTTTTCCGCTTCATGGAGGGCCCGGGCTCCGGCCGCTTCCACCGTGTACCGCTTCTTGGCCGATTCCATCCGGACCATCTCCGCTTCGGCTTCGGCCCGGGCGGCGATCTGGACTTTTTCGGCTTCCCGGTCGGACAGGACCTTGTCCATTTCGGCCTGTTCCATTGCCGCCTTCTTGCGGGCCTCGGCGGCCACCAGCATGGTTATGGCCTCCCGCTCAGCCTTGCGGCGGGCTTCCAGCAGGTCCACAACTTTCTGGCGTTCGGCGACTTCCAGTTGGCGGGCGGTTTGGACCTGCTCCTCGGCCCGGATGGCCACGGCGCGGGCCCGGTCGGCCTCGGCCTGGGCGGCGGCATGGTCTTTCGATTTTTCGGCCAGGGCGATGGCCCGATCCTGCTCGGCCAAGGCCACCGCCTTTTGCCGCTCGATCTCACCCAGTTCGGCGATGCGTTGCCGGATGGTCTGCTTTTCGGTAATGAAAATGTCCCTGGAAATGCGGGCTTCTTCCAGAGCCCGGTCGGCCGCCAACTGGGCCTGGTCCAGGATTTGCCCCGCTTCGATCTGGGCCTCCTTGATGATCCGGTCCCGCTCGACTCGTGCCGAATCAACGGATCGGACGCTTTCCAGTTCCTTGGTTTTCAGAGCCATTTCCTTGGCGATCCGCTCTTCCTCGATGGTTTTCTCCATGACCAGCCGGGCCTGTTCCACTTGGTGTTCGGCCTCGATGCGGGCCAGGTCCACCTTCCGCTTGGCCGCGACCTGGGTTTGATCCAGCACTTCCTGGGCCGCGAGGCGAGCTTCGCGGAGGATCCGGTCTTTCTCCACTTCCGCCGCTTCGATCGCCTGGGTTCGCGAAATTTCCTTTTCCTGAAGCAGCCATTCCCGGGCCAGGCGTTCCTCGGCGATGATGCGTTCGGCCGCGATTTGGATTAGATCCAGCCCCTGCTTGGCTTCCACCTGGGCTTGGTCCAGAATCCGATGGGCCGCGATTTGGGCTTCCTGGATGATCCGGTCTTTTTCGATCTGGGCGGCTTCAACCACCCGGGCGCCGGCGATTTCCTTTTCCTTCAGCAGCGCGGCCCGGGCGATCCGTTCTTCCTCAAGCGCCCGGTCCGAGCTGATTTTGGCCTGTTCCAGGGTTTGGGCCGCCGCCACCTGGGATTGGTCTAGAACCTGCCGGGCCCGGATCTGGGATTCCTGAATCAGGCTTTCCTTTTCGATTTCGGCCAGGGCGATGGTTTTGTTTTTGGCGATGTCCTTTTCTCTCAGTTGGAGTTCCCGTGCGATCCGCTCTTCCTCCAAGGCTTGTTCCACCAGAATTTGAACCCGATCCAGCCGTTGTTTGGCGGAAAGCTGGGCTTCCTTGGCCTGTTGTTCCCGGTCGGCCTGCTCTTTGACGATGTTGGCCTGCTGTTCGGCCCGCCTCACCTGAATCTCCATCTGCTGTTCCAGGCGGGCGAATTCCTCTTCCTTGGTCAGCAGCAGTTTTTGCCGATCGGCCTCCAGGTTTTTCTTCTGGATGGCCACTTCGGTGTCCCGTTCGATGGCGTTGCGGAGCTTTTTGCGGGTTTGGATTTCTTCGGTCAGGGCCGTCAGACCCCGGGCGTCGAAGGCGTTTTGGGGATTGAAGAACTTCTGGTCGGTCTGGTCGAGTTCGGCCAGGGAGACCGATTCCAGTTCCAGGCCGTTCTTGAGCAGTTCCCCGGCCACGCCGCTTTGCACTTTGCGGGCGAATTCGATGCGCTGCTGGTGGATTTCCTCCATGGTCATCTCGGCCGCCACGGCCCGGAGCATGTCCACGAACTTGCCTTCCACCAGCCCCTTGAGGGCTTCGGGGTCCATGGTCCGGCTGCCCAAGGTTTGGGCCGCGTCGGCGATGGTTTCGTGGGTGGGCTTGACCCGCACGTAGAATTCGGCCTGGACATCGACCCGCATGCAGTCCCGGGTGATCAGGGCCTGGTGATCCACCCGGGTAACGCCCAGGCGCAAGGTGTTCATGTTCACCGGGATGGTTTCGTGGAGCACCGGCAGGACCAGGGCTCCGCCGTTGAAAACCACTTTCTGTCCGCCGAACCCGGTCCGAACGAAGGCGGTTTCCATGGACGACCGTTTGT
Source organism: Deltaproteobacteria bacterium (assembly GCA_020056895.1). Lineage (GTDB taxonomy): Bacteria > Desulfobacterota > Desulfarculia > Adiutricales > JAGVGV01 > JAGVGV01. The sequence goes on along the minus strand of JAGVGV010000009.1, from coordinate 185 downwards.
ACAGCCGTTCCAGGATCAGCCACAGCAAAAAGATGCTTACGGCCGTGATACCGATGCTCAGAACGATCCACCCGGCGATGGTCATGGTCATCCTCCGTTCCTTTATCCCGGCGTCAAAAAGCGTCCCGCCCGGGCCGCTTCGGACGGCCGTGCGCCTAGTTCCAGCCGGTGGCCTTGGCCAGCCC
>JAGVGV010000738.1 GCA_020056895.1 Deltaproteobacteria bacterium | reverse complement strand
CCGGCCGACCAAACCGGCCCGGCGGACCCTGAAGCCAAGATACACCACGCCGAAGGCCTGAATGACCACCGTGGCCAGGGCAATACCGGTCAGGCCGAGGGCGGGAACGCCGAACCCGCCGAACATGAACCAGGCGTCCAGTCCGATGTTCAAAATCGCCCCAAAGATCAGAAAATCGCGGAAACTCCGGGTATCGCCCAGAGCGCTCAGAATCGCGTTTTCCATATAGAGAATCAGAAAAAACAGGCCGCCCCCGAAGATCACGTTCATGTATTCCAAAGCCAGAGTGCTAATGGCCCCCTGGGCGCCGAGCACGCCAAACAGCCACGGCGCCGCAGCCAGACCAACCAGGGTCACCACCAGCCCGGAGAGCACACCGAAACCGAGGCCCTGAACGGCCAACCGGCCGGCTCGATGCCTATCCTGGGCCCCCACGGCCGTGGCGATTAACGCGGTGGCGCCGCTCGACAAACCGCTCCCCAGGGCGATAATGACGAAAAACACGGGAAAAGACAGGGAAAGGGCGGCCAGAGCCTCGGTTGAAACCAGCCCGCCGAACCAGGTATCCACCACGTTGAACAGGGTATGGAAAAAGAACCCGACGCTGGCCGGAACGGCGATCTTTCGGATCAAGCCGCCGATGGGCTGATGAACCAGCGGGGTGGTCGGTTCATCGGCGCAAAGGCCCGCGCCGTCCGAAACCGATCCGGGCGCGATGGATCGGTTCGCGGGGGAAGCCGGTCCGTTGCCGCCCGACGGTAATGGTTTCGATGTCATAGGGGGGATGATTCCAACCGGTTTACGGTGCGATCAGGATGGTGATTCCGACGAGTCCGCCTTCCGTCCCTTTATCCCACGCTCACGAGCTTATTCGCCGTACATGTCGATGCCCAGGTCCCTCAGCTTCCGAAGCATCACCGCCATTTGGCTCCGCAGGTTTTCACCAATCTTGGGCGTCATGGGAATGCTTTCCAGCTTCTCGATGTCCCTCAGGTCGGACTTCAGGGCGGCCGAGATTCGTTTTTTTAATACGATCAATTCATGATTGGCGTCGTGGGTGATCCGGATGGCAAATTTCCGCTTTTCCTCATCCAGGCGCTTGTTCACGTCATCATGCTGGGTTTGGACCAGATCGGTTTTTTCCTGAGCCGATTTCAGTTCCGCCTGCAGTTTCTTGAGCTGGGTTTTTAGCTTGGATGTTTGGGATCGTTCGTCTTCCAGCTTCATATCCGTGCTTTCCAGCTTTCCGGCCAGGCTGGTGTTGTGCATTTCCAGCTTTTCCACTTCGTGTTGGGCCTTGACCGCCCGCTCGGTCATTTCCTGAAGGCGTTCCTCGAGCATTTCCACTTTTTCCCGGGCCCAACCCAGTTCGGTATCCAGGTTGGAATTGACCCGCTTCAGTTCCGCGGACTGAGCTCGTTCCCGGAGCAGATGACCTTCGCATTCATCAAGCTTGATTTCCAGATCGTTTTTTATGGCGGCCAAACGGTCCGCTTCCTGCTGAACCTTGACCGATTTTTGTAGAATCTGGCGGTTTTCCGATTTCAGTTCGGCGATCTCCATCTGAGTTTCCCGCCGAACCTTGGCCAGTTCGTCCTCGAGCGCGTCGTAATGCTCGGCCACCTGTCGGAGCACCTCGTGGGGATTGAACTCATCTTGTGCTTTTTTCTGTTCCAGCCGCCTCATGGCCGCCAGATCCCCGGCCCGCCCACCGGTATGCTCGTTGTTCATGGTTTTCGCGCCTCCCGGGTCAAGGTTTATACGGAACGGCCCTGATTGTCAAGGAAACCGCCGGAATGCGGAGGATGATTCCGACTTCTGGCGGCGCTTGGAAACGGATGATCCCGATGGCCGTCCAACGGCTTCAACGGACCGGTCGTCAGCGATCAGCGGACAGTTTTGGAGGATGAAATAAGATTACGTGCGAGTTCGATGTTAAAAATGGAGTCAGGTATTCCCATGAACCCATATCCATGGGGGCGAGGCCGGACCTCGCCCCATGGCCTCTCCCTCAAGGTCGGCCGGTTTCAAACGAAGGACACCACGGTTTTTACCGCCTGGCGCCTGGCTTTGGCCAGGTTCGTTTCAATGATCCGGGCGAGAGCGTCCAGGCCGAAACGGTGGGTGACCATTCCTTCCAATTGAACCCGTCCGGCCAAGGCCCAGTCGATGGCCACATCGAACATATGCCTGGGTCCCTGGTCGGTCTCCATCATCCCGCAGCCGAACACGCCCGTGAGGGTCTGGTGCTTGAGCCACAGGGGGGTCAGGTCCAGGTGGACATCGTGGCCGATGCCCACCACGCTGAGCGTTCCGCCGGCGGCCATCGACCGCATGGCCGTGTTCAAAGTCCGGGTGGTGGCCACGGTATCGTAGACCCGGTCGAACCCGCCCATCAAGATATCCGCGCCCATCATGGGTTGGTACCGGCGGGCTCCGGTCAGCCGCACCGAGGCTCCGAACAGGTCGCCGTCGTCAATAATGGCATCGGCTCCGAATTTCCGGCACAGTTCCCCGGACAAGGGTGAAGGGTCCATCACCGCCAGCCGGCCGTCGAACCCAAAAGCCCGCAACGCCTGAACGATCAACCCGCCGATGACTCCGCCGCCGATCACCAACAGATTTTCTCCGGCTTGAGGCCGGTTGCCCCAAACCGCCTGGATGGCCACGGACAAGGGTTCGGTCAGAACCGCGATGTCGGTGGGCAGTTCGGGCGGCAACGGGTGGAGCTGGCTTTCGTGCGCCAGAAACAGGGGGGAAAAACCCGCGCCGGTATCCTGGCAGATGCCGGTGAACATACCCGGCGCCAACCGGCCTTCGGCGTAGTTTTCGCAGTTGGCCAGCAAGCCCCGTTCGCAGGGCCGGCAGATAGGATCGATCTCGCGGGCGGCGCAACCCAGCCCCGGGGCCACGGCCACCCGGTCCCCCACCTTGAACCCGGCGGCATCGGGACCCAGGGATTCGACTTCGGCCACGATCTCGTGCCCGAAAACCGCCGGAAACGACGTGAACGGGCTGGCGGTGGGGGAATCCCGAAGAAAGATCAGGTTCAGATCGCTGGCGCAAAAACCGCACATCAGAGTTCGCAGCCGAACCCATTTCCCTTGAGGAGGGTCCGGTTCGGGGATGTCCACCCACTTCGCGGTGGCCAGGGGGCCCTGGTAATAGAGCCGCCGGTTGATGGCGCCCAGAGCCTTGAGCGCGATCCACTGGGGAACGGTGACCGAAAACCGCCAGGCTTCCATGGTTTTCTCCTGTTTCCAGGGGCCAACGGACGGCCCGGTT
>JAGVGV010000215.1 GCA_020056895.1 Deltaproteobacteria bacterium | reverse complement strand
TTCCGGGAGGACCTGTATTACCGGCTCAACGTGCTGCCCTTGACCATCCCCCCCATCCGGGAAAGAAAGGACGACATCCCGGCGCTGCTCGATCATTTTCTGGTGGCCTTTTCCGCCCGCCTGGGCCGGACCAAGCCCGAACTATCCCCCGAAGCCGCCGAAATCCTTCTAAGATATCCCTGGCCCGGTAATGTACGCGAACTGGAAAATCTGGTGGACCGGGTGCTGATCCTTTCGCCCAAGGACCGCTGGGAGGCGGGCGACCTGCCGCCCCATGTTCGCGAAACCGCCGGCCGGGACGACGACGTATCCCTGGTGGGGGAAGACCTGGACCTCAAGACCGCCGTCCGCCGCTTGGAAGCCCGGCTCATCGGCAAGGCCCTCCAAAGGTATGGCGGCAACCGATCCGAAGTCGCCCGTCGCCTGGGGATCAGCTACCCGTCCCTTCTGGCCAAAATCAAGATATATCGGCTGGATGAACCGGCATCCGGCGTCAACGGCCTTCGGACGGGGCGGGAATGATCCGGCGCGGAAATGGTTCGGGGCGGAAGAGGCATTCCCCCCGCCGCCCCGGATGATCACGGAGATAACCGAGAACTCCCCATTAAACCAAGGGGATTCCCAGGATACGGATCCGGCGTTACACCGATTCCACGCGGCTGACTTCGGGCACCGCCGCCTTCAGCACCTTCTCGATGCCCATCTTGAGCGTCATCTGACTCATGGGGCAGCCACCGCACGCGCCGGTCAATTTCACCTTGACCACGCCGTCCGCCCCCACGTCAATCAGGTCCACGCCGCCGCCATCCGCCTGAAGCTGGGGCCGGATTTTATTGAGCGCGGCTTCCACTTTCGCTTTCATGAGTTCAACCTCCCCGGGACTCTTCTCACTGGAACCGGTCCCGTTCGACTTTGTAAGCATTGTACCACGGAAACACTTTAAAACGCTACTTTCGCGAAGGGCCTTGACGCTTTTTCAGCATAACCTCCAGAATCGCCACCGCCGCCGGAGTCACCCCCGAGATCCGGGACGCCTGCCCCAGGTTCAGCGGCCGGATCCGGCTGAGTTTGTCCTGGATTTCCCGGGAAAGGCCGGGCAGGCCGTGGTATTCCATGTCCGGGGGGAGCGCCTGTCCTTCCCTCTTCCGAAACTGGGACGCATCCTCGACCTGGCGGTCCAAATACCCTTCGTACTTGACTTCGATCTCCAGGCTTTCGGCCACATCCGCCGGCAGATCGGCCAGCCAGGGGAACAGGGGAACCAGAGCGGCCGCATCCAGTTCGGGGCGTTTCATCAGGTCCCGGAGCGACGCGGAATTCCGCAAGGCCGACGATCCCAGCCCGGCGAGCACGTCGTTGACCTCCGGAACGGGACGAACCCGGTCTTCATCCAACCGGCTTCGGGCCTCTTCCAGCCGCTTTTTCCGGGCTTGGAACATATCCCATTCCGCGTCGCCCAGCAGCCCGATGGTTCGGCCGATTTCGGAAAGCCTCAGGTCCGCGTTATCCTCCCGCAAAAGCAACCGGTATTCGGCGCGGGACGTGAACATGCGGTACGGCTCCCCGGTTCCCAACGTCACCAGATCGTCGATCATCACCCCGATGTACGCCTGGGACCGGTCCAGCACCAACGGGTCTCGTCCCAGGGCGGCCTGGGCGGCGTTGATCCCGGCCATCAGGCCTTGGGCTCCGGCTTCCTCATACCCGCTCGTGCCGTTGATCTGGCCGGCGAAATACAGGCCGGGCGTCCGCTTGGTTTCCAGGGTGGGTAAAAGCTGGGTAGGGTCGGCGTAGTCGTATTCAATGGCATACCCCGGCCGGACGATTTCGGCCCGTTCCAGGCCCGGAATGGTCCGAACGTAGGCGATCTGAATATCCAGGGGCAGACTGGTGCTGATGCCGTTGGGATAAACCTCGTAGGTTTCCAGGCCTTCGGGTTCCAGAAAAACCTGGTGCCGGGATTTTTCCGGAAACCGGACCACCTTGTCTTCGATGGACGGACAGTACCGAGCCCCCACGCCTTCGATTACTCCGGAAAACAAGGGCGAACGGTCCAGTCCGCTCCGGATGGCCCGGTGGGTGGCCTCGTTGGTGTACGTGATGTAGCAGGGCGCCTGAGGCAGGATCACCTTGGTGTTCCAGAACGAAAAGGGCCGGGGCGGATCGTCGCCGGACTGGATTTCCAGGCCGTGGTAGTCGATGGTCCGGCCGTCCAGCCGGGGCGTGGTGCCGGTTTTCAGCCGGCCCAGGTTGAACCCCAGCTCCGCCAACCGGCGCGACAGCGCCACCGAAGGAGGGTCCCCCAGCCGGCCGGCCGGCATTTTCCTTAGCCCCACATGGATCAGGCCCGAAAGAAACGTGCCCGTGGTCAAGACCACCCGGGCCGCGGTGAAGACCTGGCCCAGAGCCGTGGTCACTCCGGCCGCCCGGCCGCCTTCCACCAACAGGCCATCCACTTCCCCGTGCTTGAGGAACAGGCCGTTCTGCTCCTCGATCACCCGGCGCATCCGCTTTTTATACAGGTCCATATCGGCCTGAGCCCGGGACGACCGGACCGCCGGTCCCTTGCGGGTATTGAGCCGCCGGAATTGGATGCCGGCGGCGTCGATGTTCCGGCCCATTTCGCCGCCCAGCGCGTCGATTTCGCGCACCAGGTGGCCTTTGGCCAGGCCGCCCACCGCCGGATTGCAGCTCATGGCCGCGACGTGATCCACGTTGATCGTCATCAACAGCGTGCGGACGCCCAGCCGGGCCGAGGCCAAAGCCGCTTCGCACCCCGCGTGGCCCGCTCCCACCACGATCACGTCGAAATCACCGCCCGCCACGATTTTGTCCACCCGGTCCTCCACGTACCCTGTTTTCCGAACGGAAAAAACCTTCCCGCTTCCGCCAGGGGTACCAGAATCATCCACTCCGTGTCAACCAGCCCCCGGGGCCGAGTCCCAGGCGGCATCCAAGGCCCCAGCCGTCTTGACCCCCTCCGGTTCCGGTGCTATTCTCTGGGATAATCATTTGAAAAAAAATCCACCCAAAGGGGGACCTTCATGCCGGCCAGGATACTGCTTCCCGTGGACGGAGCCCGCAATTCCAAAACCGCCGAGGCCTACGCCGTCAAGCTTAACGAATTGATGCCCCTGACCGTGACCCTGTTCAACGTGGTCAACACCAAGGACATCGACGGCCACGGCATCGATCCCAGCCTCAAGGAATCCATCATCGACACCAAACGACGGTATTCCGAACGGGCCATGGCCGAAGCGGCTGAAACCTTTAAAAAAGCCGGCATCGAATACCAGAAAAAACTGACCAGCGGCGATCCTTCCAGCCTGATCTGCTACGAAGCCCAAAACGGCGGGTACGACATGATCCTAATGGCCGAATCGGGCCGGACCGACTTTCAGGACTGGTACATGGGCAGCGTGACCAACTACGTGCTGTATAAATGCCGCGTTCCCGTGCTTCTGGTCAAGCACGAGCGCAAGCCCTAGCCACGCGCTGTTGGGGGGTCTCCGTCTTCCCGGACCCCCCCTCCGCCTTTTCCGGTTCGATTCGCCATCCTCCGACCATCCCGCTAAGGACTTGACATCCGCCCCCATTGGTTCTATATTCAAATTGTTCGATTATCGAACCAACTGAGGCCCCATGACCCCCGACGCCCTGGACGCCAAAGCCCGTACGCTCTTGGGCTACCTTCAAACGCTCACCCAGCGCCTCAGCCGCCTGTCGCCGGACTGTTCCGCCATGGAATGCACCTTGAGCGCCCAGGAAGCCAAGGCATTGGAATTTCTGGGGCGCCATGGACCGCTCAGGATGAAGGACCTGGCCGGCCGTCTGAGGTTGGCCGTCAGTTCCACCACCGCCCTGGTGGATCGGATGGAAACCAAGGGCTTCGTGGAACGCCGCCGGTCGGATCGGGACCGCCGGGTCATCCATGTGGCCCTGACGAGCGCCGGGAAAGAAGAATTCACCCAGGCCACCGAAGCCTATCTTTCCTTTTGCCGGGGAATGTTGATGACGCTGGATGAAGCCGATCAGGCCCGCCTCTTGGACCTGTTCCGCAAAATGAGTGGGGTGGATTGACCGGACACGCCGTGTTTTTTTGCGTGAATACTTCGAAAATCCGAATGTTCGGAAATGGAAAGGAGTTTTCCAATGAACGTGACCTGTCTTTTGGGCAGCCCCCGCCCCCAGGGCAACAGCACGCTGGTAGCCCGCCGGTTCACCGACAAAGCCGCCGAATTGGGGGCGGCCGTAACCACCTGGTCTCTGAACCAGATCAAATTCAAGGGCTGTCAGGCCTGCATGGGCTGCAAGACCCGCAAGGATGTCTGCGTCCTGGAGGACGACCTGACCCCGGTGCTGACCGCCGTCCGCGAAACGGACGTTCTGGTCCTGGCCACGCCGGTCTATTTCGCCGATGTAGCCAGCCCGGTCAAGGCCTTCATCGACCGGACCTATTCATTCGTCGGCCCGGATTACCTGACCAACCCCAATGCGTCGCGGCTGGCCAAGGGCAAGAAGCTGGTGTTCATCCAGTCCCAAGAGGGAGGGCCCAATGCTTTTCAGGACATTTTCCCCAAATACAACCTGTTTTTAAATTTTTTCGGGTTTGCCGAAAGCCGGTACATTCTGGCCGCCGGAGTGGGTCCGGCCGGCGCGGTGGCGGACCACCCGGACGTGATGGCTCAGG
>JAGVGV010000045.1 GCA_020056895.1 Deltaproteobacteria bacterium | reverse complement strand
GGCGAAAATTCTCCTTGCAAATATGAAGGAGGCGTTTGCCCTTCTGCCGAAGGACGGGGAAGTTGAAACGATCGAAAAGGTGTTGTCCGATCTTTCCAGACAAACGATCGACGTTCTGAACCAGCGGAAAAACATTCTGGGCATCCGCTCCCGTCTGAACGACAGCCTGAAAATTACATGGCGGCAAATGAACGATCAGGAAGGCCGCATGCGCGACAGCCTGGACGGCATGAAGTCCGAGGCCGGCGAAACCCTGGAGACGGGCATCCGGACGGCTGTTCGACTGCAATATGTGGAATGGATCGTCGTAATTGTCGCCCTGCTGATCGCCTTGGGCGTCGGCCTGCTGTTTTCCGCCGCCATCGTCCGCCCGCTGGGCAAGGCAGTCCACCGACTGAGGGATATCGCCGAAGGGGAAGGGGACCTGACCCGCCGCCTGAAAATGACGACCAGGGATGAAATGGGTGAAATGGCCCATTGGTTCAATCAGTTCACGGGCAAGCTTCAGGAAATGGTCGGCCAGATAGCCGAAGACGTGGTTCGGCTGACCTCATCGGCTTCGGATTTATCCACCGTGGCATCCGAAATGGATGAAAAAGCTCAGGAAATGAGCGACCACGCGGGTGGAGCCGCGGCGGCCACGGGCCAGGCCTCGTCCAACATCGACCACATGGCCGCGTCCGCCGAACAGGTCAGCGGCCAGGTGGCGGAGGTGGCCCGGGCGTCGGAAGACATATCCACCTTCATGGACCAAGTGGGACGGGCCACCGGTACCGTTTCCGATAACCTGATCACCGTGGCCGCTTCGGCGGAACAGATGTCCGTTTCCGTGGGCACCGTGGCCACGGCGGTGGAGGAAATGTACGCATCGCTCAACGAAGTGGCCAAAAACGCCAGCCGGGGAGCCAACGTGACCAGCGAAGCGTCGATCCAGGCTGATCAATCGTCGGCCACGGTTTCATCGCTGGGACAGGCGGCCAAGGAGATCGGCGAAGTGGTGGACATGATCCGGGGCATCGCCGCTCAGACCAACCTCTTGGCCCTCAACGCCACCATCGAAGCGGCCAGCGCGGGCGAAGCCGGCAAGGGATTCGCCGTGGTGGCCAACGAAGTCAAGGAACTGGCCAAGCAGACCGCCCGGGCCACGGAAGACATCCGCGAAAAAGTGGAAGCCATCCAGACCAATACATCCGGCGCGGTGGAAGCCATCCGGGGTATCGTGGGGTTCATCACGGAAATCGACGTGATCATGCACACCATCGCCAGCGCGGTGGAACAGCAAACCGCCACCACCAATGAAATTTCCCGCAACATCGCCGAAGCCGCTCTTTCGGCCGGATCGGTTTCCGAAAACGTGGGCCAGGCGGCCCAGGACGCGGGCCTCGCCGCCCGGGGCGTCCACGAAGCCATCCGGTCGGGCCTGGATATTTCCCGCAACATCGATGAAGTGGCCGTGGCCGCCGGTCAGATCGCCAAGGATGCCTCCTCGGCCGCCGTCCGCACCAACCAGATGGCCGGCACCATGACCGAACTGAGCCGGGCCGTGACGGTCACGGTTCAGGGCGCCGATCAGACCAATACCGCGGCCGCCAGCCTGTCCGATCTGGCCGACCGCCTGAAAGCCATCGTCCGCTTGTTCAAGGTATGAAGCCAAAAAGGGGGAAACCGCCCAAGTGACGGATAAAGTCCGCGTTCTCGTGGTGGAGACCGGCGTTGTCCGGCGGCAGTTCCTGGCCGAAGTTCTGGCCGGGGTGCCGGACGTGGAGGTGGCCGGAGTCGCGGCCACGGGCCGGATCGCTTTGGCCCGTCTGGCCCAAACTCCGGTGGATCTGGTCCTCTTCGATGTCGGCCTGGACCCCGCGGACGTGAAAAAGATGATCGATGACATCCACGCCGGGTATCCGGACGTGGGCCTGGTCCCCATGGCCGGCCAGGATTCCGCCCATGCCTCGATGGTCATCGGCCTTCTGGAAATGGGCGCCTTGGACCTTCTGCCCCGGCCGGACCCCGGGTCGGCGGCCGAACGGCACGAATTCCAGGGCCGGATCGAGGCCCTTTTACGGGCTTTTCTGGGCCGCCGGCACGTTAGGCTGGCCCGGCGGCTCACCGAAGCCCGCCGGTTCCAGGAAGGACCGCCGGTCAAAACGGATGCGGCCGCCCGGGCCGCCAAAACATCGGCCAAGCCGGTTCCGGTCCCCAAAACGGCCATCCGGCCGGCGCTAAGCCGGCCTCCCGTGCGTATCGACGTGGTGGTCATCGGCATTTCCACGGGCGGACCCAACGCCCTGGCCGAAGTGATCCCCCGGTTGGACGCCGACTTGGGCGTGCCGGTCCTTCTGGTCCAGCATATGCCGCCCCTGTTCACCGAAGCCCTGGCCGCCAGCCTGGACCGGAAGGCCGCCATCCGGGTCCGCGAGGCCGTGGATGGTGAAGACATCCTGCCCAACCGCGTGTACCTGGCTCCGGGCGGCCGGCACATGGTTGTTCGCGAAACCACGGCGGCTACCGGCCCCCGAGCCCGGATCGAACTGAACCAGGACCCGCCGGTCAACAGTTGCCGTCCGGCGGCCGATGTTTTGTTCCAATCCGCGGCCCGAGTGTTCGGTGGCCATATTCTGGCCGTGGTCATGACCGGGATGGGCACCGACGGCACGGAAGGCATACGGACCATGAAGGAAAAGGGGTGCTGGGTGCTTTCCCAGGCCGAGGATACCTGCGTGGTATATGGGATGCCCCGGGCCGTGGACGAAGCGGGGCTGGCCGACGAGCAGGTGTCATTGGGGGACCTGGCCGGACGCATCAACGCCCTGGTGAAAGGAGGCCCGTCATGACCGCCCAGCCGGCGCCTCTGACTCTGTCACCCGAAGAATTTGCGCTGTTTCGGGATTTCATCGAACGCTCCTGCGGCATTCACCTGGGATCGGACAAGGCCTATCTGGTGGAACACCGCCTGGCCCGGCTGGTCAAAACCACCGGTTGCCGGGGGTACGCGGACCTGTACCATTTGGCTCGCCGCGAAAAACCCATGGGCCAACTCTCGGCCCGGATCATCGACGCCATCACCACCAACGAAACCTCGTGGTACCGGGACCCCAAGCAGTTCGTGGCCCTGAAGTCCCGGTTGTTGCCCGAACTTTGGGAACGCATCCGGGACGGCCGCCGGACCATCATCAACCTGTGGTCCGCCGCCTGCGCCACCGGCCAGGAACCCTACACCATGGCCATGGTCGTCCTGGATTTTCTGCGCGGCCCGGCCCGGGAACCCGAAACCCGGGACCGGTTCCGGATTCTGGCCACGGATATTTCGGAAACGTCGCTGACCATGGCCCGCGAGGCGAAATATGACGAAACCGCCATGTCCCGGGGGCTCGATGAAGACCAGACCCGCCGCTATTTCAAGAAAACCGGACCGGTATGGACCGTGGCCCCGGAAATCCGGCGGCTGGTGGATTTTAAGCCCTTCAACCTTCGGGACCCCTTTACCGGCCTGGGGCCCTTCGACGTGGTGTTCTTGAGAAACGTGGTGATCTATTTTTCGGACGAACTGAAAAGGGAAGTCTTCCGCCAAGTGGCCCGGTGCCTCACGCCCAAGGGCTGGCTGTTTTTGGGCACCGGCGAAACCGTGACCGGCCTGTCGGACGTGTACGAGATCGAAGAAGTCAAAGGCGCCATTTTATACCGGTTGAAGTGAGGGGCGGGCCAGGATCGGTCCCCCGACCTCGGGTTTTATTTCGCACCGCTTCAACCAGGGGGCCAAGCCCGGGATAATCTTCATGAAAATTCAAACCTTTTCCATTGTGGCCGGAACCAGGGCCTGCAACGCCCGCTGCCCTTTTTGCATCTCCCGGATGACTCCCGAAGCCGGCCTTGGGCGGACCCCCGGGCCCGTGAACTGGCGGAATTTCCGTAAAGGGGCCCTGTTCGCGGCCCGGGCTGGAGTCACCACGGCCATGATCACCGGCAAGGGCGAACCCACCCTGTTCCCGGAACGGATCACCGAATATTTGGAAGCCTTGGACGAATTCCAGTTCCCCTTTTTGGAACTCCAGACCAACGGCATCGCCTTGGACGAAAGCCGGGAAACCTATGCCGTCCACTTGAAGGACTGGTACCACCTGGGCCTCAGCACCATCGCCCTGTCCATCGTTCATTACCAAGCCGAAAAGAACCGGCAAGTCTATCTGCCTTACCGGGAACGGTATATCGACCTCCCCGATTTGAT
>JAGVGV010000492.1 GCA_020056895.1 Deltaproteobacteria bacterium | reverse complement strand
ATCACCGCGTCCGGGTCGTTCACCGCCAAGCCGCCGGGCAGTCGGTCGGGCGCCAGGCCCATGTCCAAGGCGCCTTGGGCGTTGGCGTCTTTGAGCACCGGCAGCCACCCGGAATGGTCCTTGCCCAGGTTGCCGGTCATCAACACCAAGTCGGCCGTCAGCTTTCCCAGGTCGGCCGCGTCCGGCTGGCCGGCCAGACCTCCGCCGATCACCACCACGCCGCTCTGGGCGGAAGCGAACAGCCGGGCCGCCTGCCTCAGATCGTTTTCCGGCACTCCGGCCGACGCCGCCATGGCCGGAACCTGGATTCCGGCCAACACCGCTTCCAGGGCCTCGAACCCCACCGTTTTGGTGGCCACGAATTCCCGGTCCCACAAGTCTTCTTCGTGGATCGCCTTCAAAAGGCCCAGCAACAGAGCCCGGTCGCCGCCCACCCTTGGCCGGAGCCACAAATCGGCCAGGCCGGCCAGTTTGGTGCGGACCGGATCCACCACGATCAGCTTCCGACCGCCGTACCGTACCGCCCGCTTGATGTGGTATCCCAACACCGGCGCGGTTCGGGTGGGGTCCGCGCCCAATACCAGAATGGTCCCGGCCGCCTCGACTCCGGCGAACCCCGTGGACCCGGCCATGAAGCCGGTGGCCTCCCGAAGGGCCTCGAGCATGGGCCCCCACAACGCCCGGCCGGCGTGGTCCACGTTGTTCGTCCCCACTACCTGGCGAGCCAATTTCTGGAACAGATAATTTTCTTCGTTCGTCCCCCGAGCTCCGCCCATGAACCCCAGGGCATCCGGGCCGTGTTCGCTAACAATCCGGGAAAAGCCATCGGCGATCCGGGTCAGGGCATCGTCCCACGAAACCGGCCGGAAGCCTTCGTCGGTCCGGACCAACGGAGAACTCAAACGGTCCCGGCTGATTAAATAATCATGGCCGAAATGGCCTTTTACGCACATGGTGATACCGTTGGCGGTATGCTTTTGGCTGGTGGGCGAGACGAACCGGACCATCCGGCCGTCGTGCTTCAGATAAATCGCGCAGCCGCAGCCGCAAAACGAACAAACCGAAAGGGTTTTCCGGCCCGCGTGGTCCAGCCGGGGCCGTTCCTTTTCGGCAATGGCCCCCACCGGGCAAACGCTCAGGCATGTGCCGCAAAAGGTGCAGGCCGAATTTTCCAGCGGTTTCTGACCCAAAGTGGCCGGATGGGCGTTGAACCCCCGGCGGTTGTAATCGATCACTCCTTCGCAGACCACTTCCTGGTCCGCCCGGATGCATTTGGCGCACAGGATGCATTTGCTGAGGTCCCGGACCAGGAAAGGATTGAGGTCTTCCGAGCCGGGATGGTAGGCCATCCGGTCCAGCCCCGGATCACCCAGGCCGAATTCGGCGCACAGTTTCCTCAGTTCGCAGGTGTTGCCCTTTTCGCAGACCACGCAGGATTCCGGGTGGGCGGCCATGAGCAGCCTTAAAATGTTCCGCCGGTTCCGCCGGACCCTTTCGGAATCGGTTTGAATCACCATGCCCGGGCTGATGGTGGTAACGCAGGCCGGCACAACCAGACCGCGTTTTTCATCCTCCACCTGGCATAAACGGCAGGCTCCGATGGGCCGGAGCGATTCGTGGTGGCAAAGGGTGGGGATGGGGATGCCGTGGAGGCGGGCCACCTCGAGGATGGTTTTCCCCGCCCGTGCGCTGATGGTGTTCCCGTTGATGGTCAGGGTGATGGTCTCCACGGAGCAGCTCCTCCTCGTGGTGGGGGAAACCCCTCTTTTTCGGACCCCTGGATTCGAATCCGCCGGGGGTGAATCCGGACTGGCCGCCGGGGAATCCTGTAGGAAGGACGCCCCTCCCCGGACCGCGGAACTGAGGGAAGACAAACCGGTCTCCCCCCTTTCCAGCGATGGACCCGGAAAAGGCCTGGCCTCTTAATTCGGTTCGGTGCTCGTCAAGGGAACAAGGCCGGTGGGGCGCTCCGCTCTTCCCCCCATGGCGGACCGATCCGGGGGAACAGGGGAACGGTGGGCTCAAACACAACGCGATCCGCGTCCAGACTCCGAAGGCCGCACTCTATGCTTCAGGTCGAATCGTCGTTCGCAAGGGGAGCACCCCGCCGGGTTCACGGTAGGTGACGCGATCAACCACTTCCGCGTTTCAAACTCGTTCCGGGAAGCCCATGACTCAGCCCAACGGCTCCGGCCGATCCCCCCCGTGGTCCAAAAGAGAATCCCCTCGGGAAGGGAGTTCGCTCCATTGCCGCTTTTCGGGTTCCGGTCCCATGGTTCCCTGGAAAAAGTTCAAGTCCAAGATCCGGTTCCGCTCGAACTCCAGGCGTAAAAGGTTTGCGCTCGGTTGTTTTTTGGATTACGCTATCAAAATAGCGGCCGGCTCGGGGCTTGTCAAGGCCTTATTTTGAAAAGAATCTAACTCGGCCGGCCCCTCGCGAGCGGCCTGGCTGGTGGATATCCGGGCGAGGCCTCCAACGGTTTTTGCGGAATTGATGTTGTTTTTGTTTT
>JAGVGV010000592.1 GCA_020056895.1 Deltaproteobacteria bacterium | reverse complement strand
GGTTGGGCAGTTCCAGGATCACGTACCCCATCATCTGCCGGATGCTTTCACTGTAAAGGGTCAGCTCCTGAGCCCCCGGCTGGCACAAAGACAGACACTTGGCCAGCCCGGCGTCCACCACGGCCGAGGCATAGGCGATCCGGCCGATTTCGTAATCGGTTTTCACTCGTCGCGCCTCATCGACCAGGTCCACCACCCGTTTCCGGCCGGGCACGGTTTTTTCCAGGCCCAACGCCAGGGACGATTCCAGCCCCACGGACAGGCGGGAAGGAACCACGTCGGCCAGGGCCGTTTCGAACCCCTTGGCCTTGGGCGCCGGGAATTCGGCGTAGGTTCGATACTCCACGTCCGGGATCACCCGCTGCTGGGCGTGGTCCCTTTCCAAGAGGGGCAGGATCATCACCGGCCGGCCCTTTTGGGGGATAACCAGGAAAAAGGGGCGCTCAAAGGGAATGTACGCGAAATTCGTGAGGTAATACACGTTGTCCGGGTGGGCGGCCACGTACAGGTCCAGGTTTTCCCGGGCCATGAGGTTTTGGGTCTTTTCCAGCCGCCCGGCCATTTCCTGGGCCGACGGCGGCGTTTTGATCGGCTCTACGGGCATGGTTCCTCCAGACGCGTTGGGGGTAAAGGTGAACCGGAAGTCCGAAGCGTTCCTATTTTGCGGCGGTCCGGGGGCCGGATGCAAGCCTTGTTTCGCCCGAGCATCATCCCAATGGGCTATAAGGCCGGGCAGCGGGGGAAGCGTCGCGAAATCCGTGGTGGGAAACCGGGGTTGTGTTATGATTGGATAAATATCGATGGAGAAAGGATTCCACCGCCCTTGACGGAACCCAACATGGCATCGCCCCCCCGGGACCCCGATGTTCTGGACCGGCCCGCCGATCCCGCCCGGGTGCGCGAACTGGTTCGGCACGGATGGATATCCCCCGATGATCGGGACCGGGCCCTGGCCCGGCTGCTCCCCGCCCGAGCCTGGCTGGCCTGGGCCGACCGGATGCTGCTGATGCTCGGCGCGGCTCTGGTTCTGGCCGGAGTGATCTTTTTCTTTGCCTACAATTGGGAACAATTCGGCAAGTGGATGAAATTCGGGCTGATCGGGTCCGGCCTGGCCATAGCGGCCGGCGGGGCGGCGTACCGACCCGAAACCCTGACGGGTAAAATCCTCATCCTCTCTTCCGCCGTATTGATCGGCCCCCTGTTGGCCGTATATGGCCAAACGTATCAGACCGGCGCCGACGCGTACGAACTTTTCGCCGCCTGGGCGCTGCTTATGATCCCCTGGGTCCTGGCCGGCCGCTTGGCCGGATTGTGGGTGCTCTGGCTGCTGATCGTCCACCTGGCGGTCTTGTTCTGCCTGAACCAGGTGTTGGAACCGAACCATGTGGTCCGGTTCGAGATTGTGTACATGGGGTTGGCCGCGTTGGGCGCCCTTTTTCTGGGGCTCAGGGAATGGGGGAACCGGCAGGGATGGGATTGGCTTTCGGGCCGGTGGACCCGGATTTTTCTTCTGGCCGGGCTCTTGTTTTTCCTTTCCATCCCGGTTCTTATTTTCATCACCGACGATTGGGCGCGGACCCTGGCCGGAGGCGCGTCGGTGGTGGTTTTTCTGGTTGGGTTGGGCGTCCACGGATACCGGTACCGCCGAATCATCCCCGACCTGTTCGCCCTGGCCCTGGTGGTCACGGCTCTGGTGACGGCCGCGTTGACCCTGATCGGCCGCCTGATGTTTGACATCAGTGAAAACGGGTGGATGTACCTTTTCTTCGGCTTGATCGTGGTGGGCGCGGCCAGCCTGGCCACTTTGTGGCTTCGGGCCGCCGGCCGGGCCATGGCGGAGGAAGCTCATGACTGAAACCGTGACCTGGCGGGACCTTCAGGCCGACTGGCAAAGCCAAGGCCGGCTGGATGAGGCGGGCCAAAAGGCCATGAACGAGCACCTCGAAGCCGCCTTTTCCCAAAAGGAGGACCCCTGGTACCTCCGGGGTCTGGTGGGCGTGGCGGCCTGGGTGGCGGCGGGTTGCTTCGTTTCGTTTCTCAAACTGGTGGGTTTGATCGAAGCCGACCGGGGGGTTTTGTTTTGGGGTGTTTTGTTCCTGGGCGCCGCCGCGGGAATCCGGCGGGCCACAGCCCGGGTTTTCCCATCGCAGCTCGCCCTGGCGCTGGGGAGCGCCGGCCAGGGTTTGGCGGTGGCCTGGGGGACGATGACCTACCAGGATTCCCTGGGCGTTCTGGGGGGCGTAACGGTTTTCCAGGGGTTGGCCACGGCCGTGATGTACGGCTTGTACCGGGACACGGTGTACCGCTTCCTGGCGCCGTTGGTCACCCTGGGATTCGCCGCCGCCTGGATTCTATCCAAGCCCGATTTCCACTACCTGCTCCACGCATTGATTGGCCTGGAAACCTTGGGCGTGGCGGTGATTCTGGTGTATGGCCGGGGCGGCCGATCTCTTGGCCCCTTGGGATACAGCCTGGCCGCGGCCGGACCGGGGTCCATCCTTATTCTGACGCTGTACCCCGATGTCCACGTGGCCGTGGGGCCGTCGTCGGCTTTGATCGCCCTGGGTTTGGTCGGCCTGGTGTTCTGGCTGGCCGAAGGATCGGCCGGGATTCGACGGGAATGGCTGTTTTTCGCCTTGGGCGGGATATTATTCCTGGCCGTGTTCACCACGCCCGGCCTCCTTTTCGCCCTGGGACTTCTGATTCTGGGTTACGCCCGGTTCGATGGATTGCTCACTTGGCTGGGCCTGATATTCCTGGGCGTGTTTCTGGCGGCCTATTACTACGACCTGAACGTGGTCCTGGCGTACAAGTCTTACGTGCTGGCGGGAAGCGGCCTGGTGCTGTTGTTCCTCCGGGCTCTGGTCCGCCGGCGGCCCTGGGCCGGGGAGATGAGATCATGAGGCGGGGCTTGATCGTGGCCGGCCTTCTTTTGGTCCTGGTGGCGGTGGGGACCATGATCGTCCGGAAGGAACAGGTGCTTCGAACCGGCCTGCCCGTGTATCTCCGGCTGGTCCCGGTGGACCCCCGGTCCCTGATCCAGGGGGATTACATGGCCTTGAGATACGAGATCGAAAGCCAGGCGCCCCCGGACAGACTCGTGGCCAAAGGCCGGATCGTGATCCGCCGCGATGAGCGGGGCGTGGGGTCCTATGTCCGGCTGGATGACGGCGCGCCTTTGGCGGAGGGTGAATGTTTTTTGGTGTATCGCAAACGCGGCCAGCCGCGTTTGGGGGCTGAATCCTTTTTCTTTGAAGAAGGTCAAGGCCCCCGGTATGCCCAAGCGCGGTATGCGCTGTTGAGGGTCGCCCCTTCGGGCGACTCGGTATTGGTGGACCTGCGGGGGGAAAACCTGGAAGAACTCCCCAGACTGGAAAAAGGGAAATGACCATGTCGGCGATCACCGGAACTCCGTTCAGCGTAAAAGACATTTTAAAGATGGAAATCAGCCCGGCCCTGGGCTGCACCGAACCTTCGGCCATTGCCCTGGCCACGGCGGCGGCCGCTTCGCTTCTTCCCGGCCAGGTCATCGAGGCCATCGAGGTCTGGATGGATATGAACCTGTATAAGAACGGGTTCGCGGTTTCCATTCCGGGAACGAGGGGCGAAGCGGGGCTGGACCTGGCCGCCGCCCTGGGCGCCGCCGGCGGGGATTCCAACCGGAAGCTCGAAGTCCTGGATTCGGTGGACGATATCGCCCTGGCCAAGGCCAAGGAATGGATTCGGGAAGGCCGGGTCCGGGTGAACCTGGATACCAGCGTCAAGGGGTTGTTCGTCCGGGCCGTCATCCGAACCGGTCAGCACGAAGCCGAGGCCGTGATCCGGGACATTCACGACAACGTGATTCTTATGCAACGGGATGGCCAGCCCATCCCCGATCATCCTCTTCTGGCCAACCAGCGGGCCGAAAAGAAAAGCGTGGTCCAACTGGAAAAATGGCTGGCCGAACGATCCATGGAAGAACTCCTGGAGCTTCTCGACGATCTGGACGAAGAGGATCTGGCGTTCATGGAGGAAGGCGCCCTGTGCAACTCCCGGCTGGCGGAATACGGCTTGAAGTTCGGTCCCGGCCTGGGTATTGGCCAGACCCTGGAACGGTTGTACCGGGAAGGTCTGATCCAGAAAGACCTGGTGTTGGCGGCCAGGATTCTTACTTCGGCCGCGGCCGACGCCCGGATGTCCGGAGTGAAGCTGCCGGCCATGAGTTCGGCCGGGAGCGGCAACCACGGCCTGACGGCCATTCTGCCCATTTGGGCGGTTCGGGAATACCTTCCGGCGGTGACCAAGCGGCAGGTGCTGGAAGCCATTGCCCTCAGCCATATCGTTACCGCGTATCTCAAGGCCCATACCGGCCGGCTGTCGGCGGTCTGCGGGTGTTCGGTGGCGGCGGGCGCCGGGGCCACGGCCGGAGTGGCGTATCTGATGGGCGGGAACAACCGGCACGTGGCCGCGGCCATTATCAATTTGATTGAAGATTTGGCCGGAGTGATCTGCGACGGCGCGAAAGCCGGGTGCGCCTTGAAACTGGCCACCGCCGCCGGCGCGGCCGTCCAGGCGGCTTTGTTCGCCCTCCACGGCGTTCGGGCCAGCCATATGGATGGCATCATTGGCGTTTCCGTGGAAAAAACCGCCTTCAACGTGGGCCAGCTAAGCACCGAAGGCATGATCGAGGCGGACCGGACCATCCTGAGGATTTTGGTGGAAAAACACCTGGCCTCCTGAGCGGCTGATCCGGGCGTAAAGGGGCGCGGTTTTTCCGACGGTTCGGCCGCGATGCGCCGCCTTTTTTGCCAGGCGAGGGGTGATGAACTCCTCACCAAACGGCTCTTTTTCGGCATTATCCTCTTGTGACCCTCTCACGGACCGGGGAGGAACGGAAAGGACGGTCATGGGAACGGACTGGATATCGGAAGGAGTGGCGAAATTTCGGGAACGGATGATCGGGTGGCGGCGTGATTTCCACCGTCGGCCGGAACTGGGGATGGAGGAGCACGAAACGGCCCGGAGCGTGGCCGGGATTCTGGCGGATTTCGGGCTGACCGTCCGGACCGGCGTGGGCCGGACCGGCGTGGTGGCCGTGGTGGAAGGCGGCCGGCCCGGCCCCACCATTCTTCTTCGGGCGGACATGGATGCCCTGCCGATCGATGAAGCCACCGGCGCCGAGTATGCCTCCGGGGCGCCCGGAGTGATGCATGCGTGCGGCCACGACGGCCACATGGCCATTTTGCTGGCCGCGGCCGGGATCCTGGCCGGCCATAAAGACCGGTTGACGGGCCGGGTAAAGCTGGTTTTCCAACCCGGGGAAGAAGGCTTTGGCGGAGCCCGGTTGATGATCGAGGACGGCGTCTTGGACGATCCACCGGTCCAGGCCGCTCTGGCCCTCCACCTGCTTGCCCACCAGCCCGTGGGGACCATTGGCGTTCGCACCGGAACGGTGATGGCGGCGGCGGACTGGTTCCATGCCCGGTTCATCGGCCAGGGCGGCCACGCGGCCATGCCCGAAAGCGGAGTGGACGCGGTGTACCTGGCCGCCCAGGCTATCGTGGCCCTTCAATCCCTGGTTTCCAAGGAAACATCGCCCCTGGCCCCTTATGTGATCCACGTGGGCACCATCCATGGCGGCCGTAAATTCAACGTCATCGCCGATACCGTGGACGTTTCCGGCACGGTGCGGGCGTTGGACGAAAACCTCCGGGCTCAAACCCCCGGCCGCATGGACCGGCTGTTTTCCGGCCTGACGGCGGCTCTGGGCGGCCGGTACGAACTGGATTATTCCAAAGGATACCCGCCCGTGGTCAACGACGACGCCATGACCGACCTGGTACGCACGGCCGCCGAACAAGTGGTGGGCCCGGCCCGGACCTTGGATCTTCCCCCCTCCATGGGCGCGGACGACATGGCCTTTTTTCTGGAAAAGGTCCCGGGTTGCTACTTCTGGGTGGGCGCGGCCAACCAGGACAAGGGCATTAACCATCCGCACCACCATTCCCGCTTCGAGATCGACGAGGACGCCCTGGCCGTGGGCGCCCAAGTGATGCTCCGGGCGGCGGTTGCCTGGCTGAACAATGGCCAGGATCGGTAGAGGGGGATCGGTTCGCGCCGGGGCGGAGAAGCGGGCCCGAAGGACGCATCGGGACGCTCTGGCCTTCTTGGCCTTTTGGAGAAGCCGTCAGCCCGGGTGGTTAAAGCCCGCCGGAGCCTCAAGCGGCGCCCAAACGCCAATGATGTCCCACGAGACGGAACGGATGCCTTTCTCTGTTGACGCGGCCGGGACTTTTGGCCTACGATGCGGTATCATTTATAAAAAGCCGCCCTCATCGGCGGCCGGGACGTTCCCCTGGAGGAGGGTCTTATCATGAAAATCAAGCACTGGATGACGCCGGACCCCATTACCGTACACCCGGAAACCCCCATCATTGACGCCAAAAAGATACTGAAAGATCACAATATCCGCCGGCTGCCCGTGGTGGACAAAAAAGGCAAGCTGGTGGGCATCGTGACGTATCGGAATATTATTGAAGCGTCACCCTCCCAGGCCACTTCCCTTTCCATTCACGAGCTGAACTATCTGGTCCTTAAACTCCAGGTCAAGGACGTGATGCGAAAGGACCCCATCACCATTAGCCCGGAAGATTCGATCATCGATGTGATTTTGGAAGGCCACAAAAAGGGCATCGGCGCCTTTCCCGTTCTGGACAAAGGCAAGCTGGTGGGCATTGTGACCGAAACCGAAATTTTCAACGCCATGATCCGGATTTTCGGCACTCGGGCCGAATCCGAGATCATTGTGCTTGAAAACGTGGGCGAAGAGGACAGCGTGGGCGTATTCAAGAAAATCGCCGAAGTCGTCGAAGTCCACAAGGTGTCCATTCTCGCCATGTTCGCTCTGCCCCGGCGGTCCACGGGGGGCCTGCGGATCTATCTTCGCGTCAAAACCAAAAACACCAAGCCGTTGATGAAGGATTTCGAAAAACTGGGATACACCATCGGCGACTAGCGTTTCCGATCAAGACCTTCGAGGTACGCATACCCTATGGGGAGATGAATACTCCATGACCGCGCCCATTGAAGCGAGTGAATTCCTGACCCGGGCCCGCCGGCTCTGTCACGATATGAACCAACCGCTCACCGTGCTGTTGGCTCGAAGCGAACTTTTGTTGATGAAAGTGCCGCCCGGCGAGCCGTATTATAAAAACGTGGAACAGATCCACGACCAGTCCGAAAAAATGGGCCGGCTGGTGGAGGAACTCCGGAACCTGATCAAGGAATTCCAGGGCGATACCTGAACGCTGAAAAACACCGCCGTCCGTCCCGACCTCCCTAGTGCCCACCGCCTTCGGAGGCCGGCGGGCGGCGGTTCAATGTCCGCTCCGGCGCCATTTCCTCGGAACCATCCCCTCGGGAACGTGATCGAACCATCCATGAATCGATTGGACTCCAAAGCCTTGCCTCAACCGGCCCCGGTGGTTTTGCCCGCCCATGGGACGGCGGTGATCGAGGCCGCCGAAATATACGCCGGTCCTCAAAGGGTATTTCGTCCCGGGGTTCTCACCCTTCGGAACGGACGGGTGGCGGCGGTGGCTTCGACCGGCGCCTTGGAGACCGCCGGGCCGGACCAGTATCTCCCGAACCCAAATGAACCGATCGGACCCGTGTTCCGGTTCCCCCAAGCCCGGATATTGCCGGGCTTTATCGACGGTCATGTGCATCTGGCCCTCGACCCCGGGGACGGGCTGGACGGCCCCCTGGCTCGGGCCGCCCGAGGC
>JAGVGV010000482.1 GCA_020056895.1 Deltaproteobacteria bacterium | reverse complement strand
TGGATTTTTCTTCCTGTTTCGTCAGCCACAATATTGGCCACCAGGACCCCCGGGTGGTGGAAGCCATCCGGACTCAGGCTCTGGAAATGACCTCCTTCGCCCCCAACTATTCCACCAAGCCCCGGGCCATTCTGGCCAAAATGCTGGCCGAAATCACCCCGGGCGATCTTTCCCGGAGCTTCATTTCGCTGGGCGGGGCCGAAGCCAACGAAGCGGCGGTGAAGATCGCCCACCAGTTCACCGGCAAACGGAAGATTCTTACCCGGTATCGCACGTATCACGGCGGCACGGCCACGGCCATGACCCTTTCCGCCGGCGACGCCCGAGGCTGGCCTCAGGTGCCGGGCGGCGCGGAAACCATCGCCGTGCCTCAGCCCTATTGCTACCGCTGCATGTTCAACCAGAAGTATCCGGAATGCGATCTGGCCTGCGTGTCGTACATCGACCAGGTGATCGAATTGGAAGGCGGCGGCGACAAGGTGGCGGCCATCATCCTGGAACCGGTGGTCGGCGCCAATGGATTGATCGTGCCCCCGCCGGAATACATGCCCCGGCTTCGGGCCGCCTGTGACCGTTGGGGCGTGTTGATGATCGCCGATGAAGTGATGACCGGGTTCGGCCGGACGGGCAAGTGGTTCGCCATGGACCACTGGAACGTAGTGCCGGACATCATGACCATGGCCAAGGGCATGACCTGCGGGTATTTGCCCATGGGCGCCACCGTGGTCCGGAAACACATCGGCGACCGGTTCAAGGAACAATTCTTCGCTCATGGCGCCACGTACGCCGGCCACACCCTGGGTTCGGCGGCGGCCATCACCGTGATTCCCATCTATCAGACCGACGGCCTGATCGAGAATTCGGCCAAGATGGGCGCGTATTTATTGGAAAAGGCCAAAGAGCTGATGGACAAGCACCCATGCGTGGGCGACGTTCGCGGCCTGGGGCTGTTCGTGGGTCTCGAACTGGTTAAAAACAAGAAAACCCGGGAACCGCTCATTCCCGTGGCGGCCAAGATCAAGCCGGGCATGAACCCCAAGCTGGAAATCGCCAAGCGGTTGGGCGAACTGGGGATGATGGCCATGGCCGCCAACCCCGGCAACGTGATCGCCATGGCGCCGCCCCTGATCATCACCAAGAGCGAGATCGACGAAGGCGTGGCGCTCATGGATCTGGCTTTGGAAGTGGGCGACAAGTACGCGGAAAAATAACCTCCCGGAATCCGCCGGCGGCCACGGCTTCCGGCGGTTCCGGTTCCGCCCCCCGGCCGGTCGAAACGTTTGGACCGGCCGGGGGCCGACGTGACCCTGGTTCCGAAAAAACAGGGTCGATAACAGGGAGACGCCCCGGTGATGGACTCGATCCGGATTCGTGATTTCGTGGACGGCGCCTGGGTGGATGACCCGGCCGCCGAAACCCTGCCCTTGTATAACCCGTCCACCGGCCAGGAGATCGGCCGCGTGACCCGGACCCGCCCCGAAACATCCCGGGCCGCCATCGATGCCGCCGCTCGGGCGTACGACGGCTGGCGGTCCCTGTCCGTTTCCCGCCGGATCCGGTATCTCTTCGATCTTCGGCGGGCCATGGAGGATCATCAGGAAGACTTGGCCCAGGCCATTGCCTTGGACCAGGCCAAACACGTGGGCGAAGCCCGGGGCGAAGTGGCCCGGGTGATCGAAATCATTGAAACCGCCTGCGGCATTCCCACTCTGATCCAGGGCGAAACCCTGGACAATTTGGGTCCGGGTCTGTCGGCCCGGGTGATCCGCCAGCCCTTGGGCGTGTTCTGCGGAGTCGCTCCTTTCAATTTTCCGGCCCTGGTCTTCGGCTGGTTCGTCCCCTTCGCCATTGGCGCGGGCAACACCTTCATCTTCAAGCCTTCGCCCTTGTCCCCCTATTTCATGCAAAAAATGGCGGACCTGTTCCTGGAAATCGGGTTGCCGGCCGGCGTGGTGAACGTGATCAACGGCGAAGCCGACGCGGCTCAGCCCTGGTTCGAAGACCCCCGCGTTCGAGGCATCTGCATGGTGGGGTCGTCGGCCACGGCCAAGAGAATCGCCGCCGCCGCGGGCCAGGCGGGCAAGCGGACCATGCTCTTGGGCGGGGCCAAGAACTACCTGGTGGCCATGGACGATCTGCCCTGGGACGTGTTTCTTCAGAATTTCATCCATTCCTGCTTTGGGTCAGCGGGTCAGCGGTGCCTGGCCGGGTCCATCGTGGCCGCCTCGGCATCCATCTACGATGAATTGATCGAACGGGTGACGGCGGTCTCGAAAAGCCTTAAGGTGGGAAGCGCCCTGGACCCGTCCGTCCACGTGGGGCCCGTGATTTCGGCCCAGGCGAGGGACCGGGTGAACGAGTTCATTCGGATCGGCGTGGAAAAGGACAATGCCCGGCTGGTGCTGGACGGCCGGAACCCCGACGTGGCCCCGGACCTCAAAGGCGGGTATTATGTGGGACCCACCATTTTCGCCAATATCACCCCCTGCATGACCATCATCCAGGAAGAAATTTTCGGTCCTGTGGTGGGCGTCATGAAAATCGACGGGCTGGACCACGCCCTGGACCTCATCCGACGGCAGCCGTACGGCAACGGCGCCTGCATATTCACGCAGAACCTCCATTATGCCGAGGAATTCATCCGGCTGGCGGACGTGGGCATGATCGGGGTGAACGTGGGGGTTCCCGCGCCTCATCCGTACCTGCCTTTCGGCGGCATCAAGGATTCCCTGGTGGGCACGAACAAGGTTCAGGGCAAGGACGGCATCGACTTTTTTACTCAGAACAAGATCGCCACCATCCGGGCCGTGCCGCCTCGGGGGCCCTTGGATTCATCGGCCCCTTCGGCGTCCCCCGCGCCGCCTTCGGGCCGAGTGCGATCCTGCGTGGCCGGCTGATCCGGTTCGGGCAAGGAGAAGGGTCATGGGGTATCAGAAGATCGTGGTCGGGTTGGACCGGGACACGCACAGCCAGTCGCCCATATTCGAAACGGCGCTCGAACTGGCCGTCCGGGATAACGCCCGGCTGATGTTGTTCCATGGCCTGCCCGCCGAGACCACAGCCGGCTTCATGGATCGGGTGGCCGCGCCGGCGGCCTTGGATCAGTCCGGCGACCTCCGCGCCCTGGACCGGCTGCACCAATCGGAAGCAACTCATATCCGGGCCTGGCTGGATGGTCTCTGCCAGGTATGCACGCTCCAGGGCATCCAGATATCCAGCACGGCCGAATACGGCCCCGTGGGACCGGCTTTGGTTCAACTGGCTAAGGGGTGGGGGGCGGACCTGATCGTGATCGGGCTCACGAAGCGGAGCACCCTGGGGGACCTGTTGACCGGAAGCGTCACCAACCATGTGATTCACCACGCGCCCTGTTCGATCCTGTTGGTTCATGAACAGGCGCCGGGGACTTGAGCCGGAGCCGGAGGAGAAGGCCGTGGACGATAAGGAACGAAAAATCAAGATCGATGTCCGGGACCTGACCCGACGGTTCGGCGACCTGTTGGTGCTGGACCAGATCAACTTCAACGTGGCCGAAGGGGAATTCCTGGCCATTGTCGGCCCTACGGGCTGCGGCAAAACCACTTTTCTCAACTGCCTGTCCAAGCTGATCCCCACGTCCGAAGGCGACATTTACATCGACGGCCAGGTGGCCGATCCCAAAAAGCACAACATTTCCTTCGTGTTCCAGGAACCCACCTGCATGCCCTGGCGGACGGTCCGCCAAAACGTGGCGTATGGCATGGAAGTGAAAAAGTTCCCCAAGGCCACGGTTCAGGAACGCACCAATTTGATGCTCAAACTGGTGGGCCTGACCGAAACCGCCGACCTGTACCCCAACCAGGTTTCGGCCAGCATGGTCCAGCGGATCACCGTGGCCCGGGCCTTCGCCGTGGACCCCGACCTTTTGCTCATGGACGAACCGTACGGCCAGTTGGACGTTAAACTTAGGTACTACCTCGAGGACGAACTGGTCAAACTTTGGAAAACCCTTAAAAGCACCGTGATTTTCGTAACGCACAACATCGAGGAAGCGGTGTACGTGGCCGAACGGATTCTGGTGCTGTCCAACAAACCCACGCACATCAAGGCCGAGGTGAAGGTGGACCTGCCCCGGCCCCGGAGCCTGATCGATCCCCGGTTCGTGGACATCCGCAAACAGGTGACCGAACTGATCCGTTGGTGGTAGACACCGGCCCAAGGACGTGCCGACACATACATAGAGCGTGACAAGGGAGAAACAAGGCTCTGACCCGACGAAACCCCTGAAGCGAATGGACGATGGTTGAATGAAACCGATCCCCAGACGAAAGGAGTTCCCGGAATGAAGAAACTGGCGTTGTTGGTTCTTACGGTTTTGGTGGCTTTGGCTCTGGCCGCTCCGGCGGTCATGGCCGCCGACGTGATCAAACTGAAAACCTGCTGGATGCCGGAACACGAAACCTTCATGCCCTGGCTGGCCAAGGAAAAGGGCTGGGACAAGGAAGAAGGCCTGGACCTGGAACTGCTCTATTTCGATTCGGGCATGGCCCAGATGGAAGCCCTGCCGGCCAAACAATGGGTCTTGGGCGCCACGGGCGGCGTGCCCATGGTGGTCGGCGCCCTGCGGCACAATGCGTACATGATCGGCCTGGGCAACGATGAGTCGGTCGCCAACCTGGTGTTCGTCCGGCCAGACAGCCCCATCGCCAAGGCCGCCGGGTTCAGCAAGGAATTCCCCGAAGTCCTCGGGTCCCCGGAAACCGTGAAGGGCAAAACCGTACTGGTGACCACCGTGTCGTCGGTTCACTACGCCCTGTCCCTGTGGCTCAAGGCCCTGGGATTGACGGAAAAAGACGTGATCATCAAGCAGATGGACCAGGCTTCCATCGTGGCCGCCTTTGAAAAGGGCGTGGGCGACGTGGCGGTGCTCTGGGCGCCGTACAGCTATTCCGCCGAAGAAAAGGGCTGGAAGCGTGCGGGCGATCCCAAATCCTGCGGCGCGGCTCTGCCTCTGGTGCTGGTGGGCGACAAGGAATTCTGCGACAAAAACCCCGAAACCGTGGGCAAGTTCCTCCGCGTGTACTTAAGGGGCGTGAACTACCTGAAGAAAAACGGGTCCAGCCCCGAAGTGGTCAAGGACTACGTCAGGTTCATGAAGGAATGGTGCGGCATGGACATGACCGCGGCCATGGCCAAAAAGGACCTGGATTCGCACCCGGTCTGGAATCTGGAAGAACAGCTTAAACTGTTTGACGGTTCGGCGGGCGAAAGCACGGCCGCCAAGTGGCAGCGTTTGATCGCCGAATTCTTTACCGCTCAGGGCCGGTTCAAACCCGAAGAGCTGGAAAAGGTGAACAAGCTGGGGTACGTGACCGACAAATTCCTGAAAACGGTCCAAACCCCCGTTCCCTGACCCGAACTCCGTAACCGCCGCCCCTCGGCCCTCCGCCGGGGGGACGGCCACCCGAAGACTTAACCCGACCGGGAGCGACCCATGGCGTACGA
>JAGVGV010000590.1 GCA_020056895.1 Deltaproteobacteria bacterium | reverse complement strand
GTTTCGAGCCCCATGTATTCCGACGGCAGACGGGCGCGGCCGTGGCCGTTCGCCGGGGCGGGCAGGGAGCGGAATGGTTCAATGTGGAAAAAGCCGTAACGGTGGACCTCAGCGGCGCACTCCTGGCCACCTCGTGGGGGTTGCCGCAGCTCATGGGGTTCAACTGGCGGGTCACCGGCCGGCCCGACGTCCGGTCCATGGTCCTGGCGTTCCAGCGGTCGGTTCATGATCAGGTGGCCGGGTTTTTCGGCTTCGTCCAGTCCAGCGGTTTGGCTCAGGCCATTTTGGATCGGAACTGGCGGGCCTTTGCCCTGCGGTACAACGGCCCCGGCCAAGTGGACCATTACGCGGGAAAACTGACCGAAGCCCTGGTTTCGGCCCGGCGGCTCTTGAGTTGGGAATAGGGTAAAAAGGCTTCCCATCCGGCGCCCGGCCAAGCGCTGAATGAAAGAACGTGAAGCGTCCACGATCAACGGTCGTGGGAGGGCCGTGGGGGAACCCCGGTGTTGGCCGAGGTTCCCCCCGGTTATTCTATTTCGCGGTCTTGGTGTAGGTTACGGCCTTGACCCAGATGGGGTTGGTAAACGCCTTGTTGCCGTTCGCGTCTTCCACGGCCAGGCTGTACCAGGCATCGCCGTCCACGGCCACCGTGAAGGTCAGGTTGGCTTTCTTATTGTCCGCGCCGAATTCGGTTTTGGTATCCACGGCCTGGCCGCCCTTGACGAGGGCTACGGATTTGAGGCCGTTGACGGATTGGAAACCGAATTTGAGGTCGATGGACTTGCCTTTTTCCAGCCGAAGTTCTTCACCGAACATGACCTCCGGGAAGATCAACGGACCGTAGCTGACGTACGTATGGCCGGTCCGGAGCGCGGTAATCAGGCCATCCACCGTAGGTCCGCCATCCAAATGGGCGATCACCCGAATCTTGCCCGACTGGTCGGCCCAAACATCGTGGGTGTCCGTGCCGGCGGTCAAGTAGTACCGATACCCCTGATTCCACAGTTCATAAGCCTTTTTAACCGCCTTGTCCTGTTCCTTGACCGGAACGGCCGAATTGATCTCCACCAGGTCGTAATCCGGCTGGAATCCGCCCGGCACGTTGTCCGAATCCAGGCTGTAGTAATACCCATAGGCGTTGAAACCGTGATTCACGGCGATGACCTTGGCCCCCAGTTTCCGCGATTCGTCGAACAACTGACGAACCGTGGAGGCCCCCACGTCCAGGCTCATGTTCTGGCCGAGTTGGGTGGGGTAGATGTTGAAATGGGCGTAACTGGGGCTCACTTCAATGCCGTGGATGAAGGGCATTTTTCTCAAACCGGCCAGTTTAGCCAATTCGCCGTGATTCTGAGCCGTATCGTGGTCGCTGATGAACAGAAAATCCAGGCGGCCGGCCAGTTCGGACCGAACCACGTATTCGGGCGGAGTGGCTCCATCGAGCAGGTTCGAATGATGGTGCAGGTCGGCCGTGTACCATCCCTTTTCCTTCAGATTCACTTCGGTGGCCAAAGCGGCCTGAACCGTGGCTGCTTCGTTGGATTTGACCACGGCCTCCACTTTTTGGGCCTTGGCGATGAAGTTTTCGCCGGACTGGACCTTGAAGACATACTTGCCCGGCGCGATCTCCACCGTGGTCCCGCCTATTTTTTCCAGGTCGGTGAAAAAGGTTTTCTTGCCCAAAAAGCTGACCACCGGAGCGTACCCTTCCTCGACCACGATCCGGGCGTCGATCGGCTGGTTCGATCCTTCCTCCTTGACCTTGAAGGTCACCTTGCCGGGCGCCGCCAGGTCTTTGAAGGATTTTTCCACCGCCGCGCCGTCCTTGATTTCCACTTCGGCCTTGGCGCTTGGGGCGAAGCCCTTGCCGATGGCGTATATGGTGTATTTACCGGCCGGAAGGCTCAATTTATAAGCGCCTCCCGGAGCCAGACACCAGGTGTACGTTTTGCCGTTTTTCTCGGCCACGACCATGGGGGATTCGACCTTCCCGCCGCCCACCGCCGCCACCTGGCCGGAAACGGCGCCGCCGGTCATTTTCTTCCGCTTCATTTCCAGGGCCAGGGCGCTTGAAACATCGCCGTTGGGGCCGATCTGGACCCAGCCTTCAAACGTGCGGCTTTCGCCGGGCTTCACGGTCCACTTGGTGTTCAAATCCCGGGCGAAATAGGCGTATTCGGTCATGTACGGTCCGTGAAGCCCCACGGTCCAATCCTGGTCGTAGGCCACCGCCCAATCCGCCAGGGCGCCTTCGGCCGAACCCTTTTTCTCCGCCAGACCCGGAGTACTGAACAGGTACCCGCCGTTGGTCCAGAGCACGTACCCGGAAATCGTGTCCGGGTAGGGCTGGTCGCCCTTGTTCGTCATGGTGGTGACCATGGCGATGACATCCTCGCCCTTTTTCAACGAAAACGTGGTAACCAGCTCGACCTTTTCCCAATCCCGAACGGTCTGGATCACACCTTCCTCGGGCGTGTCCTTGACCACGGTGACCTTCTGATAGGTGGTCGGCCAATTGGACCAGGCGTTGGGCAGGAAATCCACCAGGGTGATCCGGTCCAGCGTGGGTTTGCCGTTCACGATGGGGCAGCCGTCCACGATGCCGCCTCGGGCCACGCCCCAAGGGGAAGCCGTTTTCACCGAAAAGGTGACGGCCAGGCGGTCGTTCATCAAGGTGATGTCCTCGGGTTTGGACGCATCGCCGTTGATGACGGGGGTGGGACCGGTAACGACCTTGACGCCGCCGGTCTGAGCAGCGGCCGTGGCCGCGCCGGCGAGGACCAGGGTCAGAACAACCATCAGAAGAATCCAGGAATAGGGTTTTCGGGTCATGCAGGCCTCCTTGGAGTGGTTCAGGGTTTATCCTCCAAGCGCCTTAGGAGGCGCGTTGGGGGCTGGACGAGCGGTTCCGCGCTGAATTGCATGCTTATGCGTATTTGTATACGAGTACGTATACAAAACAAAAACGCAAAGTATCTTCACCTTTCATCTCAATGGGTTAAAACAACTCCCCCGTCTCCTGGCCCAGGCTGGCAACCAAGCCGAAAACGGGAACCGGCCCCTCGCCCTGGTCCCATACGACCATCGAGACGAGCTTTTCCACTGGGGCGTTTTTATGACTTAAACGATACTCAGGACCGTACTTATTACCGGCTCTTAAGTCAAGCGGAATCAGCGGCCCGGGGCAAGGGTTCCGGCTCGGCGGACAATGGCGGAGCTTGGGCGTCTTTGGGGCCTGAATTGGCTTCGCCCTAAAGGCTTCCAACCATCATGAATACTCGATCCGCTTGAGCGGAAGGAATTCGCAACCCGATAAAAGTCAAAAAAAATCTCATTCCTTCCTTGTGAGCTGACCGCCGACGGCTGAGAGCCATTTCCAAAAATCGGGAGTCTGGTGATTCTACGGTTCGGAGCACCCGCCCCTACCCTTTTTACGGACCGATGCACCACGGCCGTCCGGCGGCGTAGGCGTGGGCCGTTTCCCACAGCCATTCCTCCAGCCCCGGCTCCAGGTAGAAACGGGGCCGCAACAGATCGTCGTCCGGGCCAACCACGCCCCGGTCCCTGGCCCAGTTCGCCAAGGGCGTTTGAGGATAGATTCGGACCCCCACCGTGAGCCGCACGGCGTCGGGACGGACGGCCTCCACGAAATCCAGGCTTTCCTGAACCGTTTCGCGGGTTTCTCCGGGCACGCCCAGCATCAGGAAGCCCATGGTCCGGATCCCGGCCTGCTTCAGAGCCGCCCGGGCCCGCCGAACATGCTGGGCGGTGAAATGCTTGCCCAACCGGGCCAGAATCCGATCCGACCCGCTCTCGAACCCCAAACTGACCTCCACGCAGCCGGCTTCGGCCAAGCCCTGGGCCAGTTCCTCATCCACCCGGCCGGGGTGCAGAATCACCCGCCAGATGGGTTTGAGGCTTCTTTGGATCAACTCGCGGCAGAACGCTTTGGCCCAGGAAGGGGGCAGATTGAAGGTGTTATCGGTGAAAAACAGGCGGTTCCAACCCGCCGCCAACGCGGCTTCGATCCACTCGGCCGCCCGCTGGGGGGAACAGCTTCGTATCCGGCGGCCCTCGATGGCGGGTGTGGAACAATAGGCGCACCCCAGCGGACAACCTCGGCGGGTCTGGATCGGCAGCCACCGATCCGGCTGGGAAGGCATGGACGTCAACCAACTCAGGGCATCCATCCAGGGAAGATCATCCAGGCGGGCCAGGTACTGGCGGGGTGAAGCCGGCGGGCCGGAACGGCGATGAACGCCAGGCAGGCCGGCGGGGTCCCGGCCGGTCTCCAGCCGGGCCAGCAGTTCGGGAAAAACCACATCCCCTTCCCCGGCCACCCCCCAATCGGCCTGAGTGTATTCCAGGGCCGGGCCGGGAAAAATGCTGTACCCCGCGCCTCCCAGCACAATGGGCGATCCGGACCGTTCCCGGCAGTACCGGACCACTTCGGCGGCCTGATCCAGAAGGAACACGGGCGCGGCCATGCTCTGGTCGTCGATATTGCGGACCGAAACTCCAATCGCTTCGGGCCGGGTCCGGTCGATCGCGTCAAAAACCCGGTCCCGAACCAGGTCCGCGCCCATCAGGTCCACCAAGTCCACTTCGTGCCCGGCCCGGAACGCGGCCGCCCCCACCTGAGCCAGTCCCAGCGGCAGGGTGACCATATTGCGGTCCTCCCGATTGGCCGAAATCAGCAACACGCGCATGCCGCGCCTCCCATGGTTTTCTCCAACCCGGTATCAGCCATCTTTCTTCCGAAACTGGATAACGAAGGTCGTTCCATTGGCCGATTGGACGTCCAACCGGCCTCCGAGTTGGTCCTCGGCCAGGATTTTCACGATTCTCAGGCCCAGGGTGGATGTCCGAGTCCAATCCAGACCGGCGGGCAACCCCACGCCGTCGTCGGATACCATCATTCGGACGAGGCCGTTCTCCTCCTCGGCGGTCACCCGCACCCGGCCCGTCCGGCCATCGGGGAAGGCGTATTTGAGGGCGTTGGTGACCAGTTCGTTGAGGATCAGGCCGATGGGGCTGGCCTGATCCAGGTTCAGGAGGATATCCTCGATGGCGTGTTCGATCCGGACTTTATCCCCATTCCCTCCGAAAGCGGCCCCAAGAAAATCGGTCAGCCGGGTCACGTATACTGAAAGGTCCACCTGTGCGAAGGATTCGGACCGGTATAAGGTTTCGTGGACCGAAGCCATGGCGTATACCCGGGCTTCGCTTTCCATGAGGATCGCCCGAACGTGTTCATCCTTGGCGGCGTTGTTTTGCAGCCGAAGCAGGCTGGAAATGATCTGCATGTTGTTCCGGACCCGGTGGTGGACTTCCTGGAGCAGAGTTTCCTTTTCCTTGAGGGCCATTTCCAGGTTTTTTCGGGCCTGAACCCGGTGGGTCACGTCGGCCACGGCGGCCAAGGTTCCCCGGCGGGCGCCCTGGTCATCCCATATGGGACTGATTTCCAGGCTGGCGTACCGGCTGGACCCATCCCGGCGGAGGAACCGGAGCTCCACGGCTTCGCGGCCCGGTTCGTTATCGCCCAGCAGGAGTCCGGCGGCGGCCCGGTCCGGCTCGTCCAAAAAGTCGTATACGCTTCGGTCCTTCATTTCGTCCACCGAATACCCCAACATTTCGGCCAGCCGGGGGTTTACGAACCGGGTCCGTCCGTCCGGATCGATCTCCCAAATGCCTTCATGAAGGTTGTCCACCAGCCGCCGGTAATCCTCGCGGTTGACCCTCAAGGCGGCCCGGGTTTTCCTCAGGCGGACCACGGAGCAGCCCAGCAGCGCGGTCAACAACGCCAAAAAAACCGTAACGACCAGAGCCGGGACAAGGACATCCCGGTGTTCCCGCCACGGCGAAACCGGCCGGTTGATGAAGACGCTATCGGCTGGGGCGGCGCCGGGATCGATGTGAAACCGAACCAAGGCGGAATAATCGAAAACGGGCCGGGAACGTTCCCCGGCCACGGGGATGGCCGAAGGGTTTTCCCCCTTGAGCACTCGGACGGCGATCTCCGAAGCGCGGCGTCCGTGTTCCCGGCCTTCCAGCAACAGTCCGCCCACGATGCCGTACCCCAGCCGGGTTTCATGCATGGCGAAGACCGGGCGGGGGGACGCGGAAGTGATGAGGCGGGTGCTTTCTTCGCGGGTAAAGGTCCGTCCGGCGGCGTCGGTCACATAGGTCATGATGACGGCCGCGGTCTGGGGTCCCAGGGCATTTAAACGTTTTTCCAGATCGTGAAACGGTTCCGGGGGCGTGAATTCAATCTGGATGCTTCCCTTGAGCCGTTCCCGGACGATTTCGGCTTCGCGGCGGACGGCCAGGCCGCTCGAGGTATGATCGTGGATGGCCAGAACGGTTTTCAGGTCCGGGATCAAGGATCGGGCCAGGCGGATGGCGCCCTCCAGGTCCTGGACTTCGGCCACGCCGGTGGTCTGGGGCCGGTTTTTGATCATGTCCGGTTCCCAGCCGTTGATGCCGGCGAAGACCACGGGGAGGCCGGGGAAAAGCCGATCGGCCCGGGAAACCAAAAGATCGAGCGCGGGGTTGTCCAAGGCCATGACCAAATCTACGTGACGGCCCCGATATTTATCGATAAGAAAGGTTTCCAGGCGGGAAAGGTGTTCGGGTCCGGGGAACCGTTTGGCGTCCAGGTGTTCCACCGCCGGCGCCAGGAAACGGTGATAGTTTTCAAGTCCCGGCAACAGGCCGGCCAGTTCGTTGTCGGACCAGTCTTCACCCTGGTGGTAGGAATTGAGCACAACCACCAGCGGCGGCGGCTCATCCGCCCAAGCGGAATTCGGCCCCGAACCCACCCCCACGAGGACTAAAACCAAGCCCAACCAAATCACCCAAACATCGATGCGCGTTCGTATACCGGTCCCCCAGAAGCCTAACGCTGGTTCCAATGTTTCCGTATCCGTATTCCTCATGGGTGAGTCTCCTGACTCCCCTACAAAAAAACCCCCAAAGTCAGATTGCACCTTTAATGGAGAAAAATCAATAAGGGGACGGTCATTTTCAGCGGTTGGCCGGGAAAGGAATCATTCTTCCGGAGTCACGCCGTGTTCAGCGGCCTTTCGGTAGCACTCGCGGGCTCGGGCGGCGTCACCCGAATCCTCGTACGCCAACGCCAGGTTGAACCAAACGTCGCCCGGGGACGGAACATCGGGGTCGTTCAAGGCTTCTTCATAGCAAAGGGCGGCCTCGACGAAACGGTTCTGGTTCAGGAGCACATTACCTAGGTTGAACAGGGCGAAGGATCGCGCTTCATACAGGGGGTCTTCGAGAGCCCGGCGAAAGCACCGTTCAGCCTGGGCCAATTCCTCGAAGTCTTCGTGGATCAAACCCAGTGATATCCAAACCGGCCCCGGGGAAGCCATCCGAAGCGTGGCTTTTCGAAAGCAGGACGCGGCTTCCCTCATTTTTCCCGCCTGAACCAGCGTGTAGCCCAGGTTAAAAAGCGTGAGCCCCGGATCCTGGTTGACCGGCGATTTCAAGGCCCGCTGATACATGGCCTGGGCCTTGGCGTAGTTTCCTTGGGCCTGATGCACGTTGCCGATGGCGGTCAGCACTCCGCCCGGGTCGTCCTGACCTTCGGCGTTCAGGGACAGTTCCAGATGCTTCAACGCATCGTCGTGCCGGTCGGCCTGGGCATACAGAGCTCCCAAGGCATAATGAACCGAAGCGGCTTCCGGCCGGTTGTCCAAGGCCAGGTACCGGTTGTACGCGTCCATGGCCTCCTCCCACTCCCCCAGCCGTTCATGGGCGAAGGCCAGGGAGTGCAAAAGATCGGCTCGAGGGTCGCCGGTTTCCAACTCCAGTCCTTTTTGGAAACAACCAACGGCGTCCGCCCACTGGCTCAGGTCCAGGTGGGAAAGCCCCATGTTGTACCAAATTTCGGGCGGAGCTTCCCCGCCTTCCCGTTCTACGACCAATCGGTACCATTCCAAGGCCTTGGCATGGTCCTCCCGTTCGGCATATAACAGCCCCAGGCGCCACCAGATTCCAGCCACTTCGTCATACGCCGGGTCGGCCAGAGCCTGTTCATAACACTCGACGGCCCGGTCGGCGTTCCCCTGGCAGGCATGAGCCACGCCCATATTGTACCAGGCCATGCCCTTGGGCGTGAACCGTTCGTCCTCCAGGGCTTTTTCGGCGCATTCCACGGCCTTGGCATACTGGCCCAATTCGATCATCACGCCCCCCAGGCTGTTCCACAGATCGCCGGCCGGACCATCGCCGGCTTTTTCAATGGCTTTCCAGTAACAGTCCCCGGCTTTGTGAAAATCGCCCCGGTCGACCCACACGTGGCCTTGATGATGCCATCCATCGATCACCAAGTCGGAATTTTCCGATTGAACCACTCGTTCGAAACAGGCCAGGGCGTCGTCCAGATTCCCCCCGCGATGGTGAATATGGCCTAGATCCAGCTCCAACTGGCCTCGTTCGGGATAGTCTTCATCGGCCATGGCCTGGGTAAGGCATTCCACCGCCTTTTCCGGATTGCCCAGGTGGTCCCAGACCAACCCCATCCGGTGCCAGGCATAGCTTTTGGTCACGAAATCCGATTGGCTGACGGCGGCGCGGAAATGTTCCACGGCCCGGTCCCATTCCTCGGCGGCCATGAACGCCAGCCCCATTTCGTAGCAAACTCCGCCCCGCCAGCGGTATTCCGGGTCTTCCAGGGCCTTCCAATAACAATCGAGCGCCTGGTCGAATTCGCCCCAATCGTAGTATGCCAACCCCATGTTGAACCAGGTTTGGCCGGGCACGTCGTAG
>JAGVGV010000431.1 GCA_020056895.1 Deltaproteobacteria bacterium | reverse complement strand
TCGGCCGCTTCGGCGTCGTCCTCCACGCCCAAAAGTTCGCCCAAAGCGCTTTCTTTCCGGCCCACTTCGGCCATGATCCGGTCGATCTCCCATTGACGCCGATCCATTTCTTGGGCCAAATGGAGAAAAATCTGGGCTTCCTTGCGGGGATCGCCTGGAGCCGGCGTCTGGCCCCGGAGAGCGGACCGGAGGCCGGTTCCGGATTGTTCCACGTCGTCCGAGCCCCGAACCTTGAACCAATCCAGGTCCCCGGGATCGGGATACTGGTCGGCCAGCCGGCGGTACGAAGCTAAAACGCTCCGGAGTTCCCCTTCGTCCCGGTAAAAGCTGACCGGATGGCCTTCCCATGCCTCTCCTGAAGGCGCCGGATTACCGGTTTCAAGGCTTTCCAGAGGCAGTTGGTATAAAAGCAACCGGTGGAAAAAGCCGGCCAGCCGGGCTTGGCCAGCGGGGGAAACCAGAGTTCCGGGAAACACGCGAACGGGCGTTCTGATCATCCGGGCGCCTCATGAATCCAAAAAAATTAGGGTGCAAGAACCATGGATCACACTCACCATAGCATGGACCGCCAGATTTTCAACATGAACTGTTCGGTGGAAGCCACCAGCCTGTATATCGTGGTGACCAGCCTGGTGGGCGACAATCAGCGGCCCACCTTGGAAGCCATTCGCGGCCGGTGGACCATTTCCACCGAAGCCCTGGACCTGGCCTTGGAAGAACTGATGGGCCGAGGCATCCTGGAACGGTACCCGGGGCCGGAAGGCGAGCTGCTGTTTTTCCCTCAACCGGCGTCATTGTGGCGGTAGGGAGCAGGGAAAATGCATAGGGGACCCTCAAGGGGCCCCCCAATGGTTGAAGCGGTATTCGATACTAACGGCTGGTTTTGGGAACGGGAACCAACCGGCGCTGGATTTCTGGCGGAAAATCCTGGTACCGAGCCGTAACGAACGTCAATTCACTGTCCCCGTTGATCGAAGGCAGCAAATGCGACGTGGGTTGAGGCGGCGTTTGAGGCGTAACCCCGTCGGTACCCGTCGGAGGAGGCGTTGCGCCCGGAGCCGCTCCCGGCGCCGGCGGCGGGGTGCTGCCAACGGGGGTCAAATTGACGCTCGCCTTTTCCGGCTCCAGCGTCCACATGGCGCCGGTGATCGGATCGAGAACAAACCACCCGATCAATCCACCAAACACAAGGTTCCCACCGATGTACCAACCGCCCGGCCGGCCTTCCACCACCAGCTCGGTCGAATTGAAACCTTCCATCTCAAAAACGGCCTTGTAAATCGCTTTCCTGAAGTAACCCGCTCCTCGTTTCAACGTTACGGTATAGGGCGTTTTGTCATTCACAAGCAGTGTATTGGCGTTACGGACATCGTACACTTTCAACGAAGCACCCGCGGGAGTCGATTGAAAGGTAACCGGTTGATCTCCGCCTTTAATGATGCTGGCGCAACCCAACGAAAGCCAGATCAATACGAACAGCAACACCCATTTGATCTTCATGGCCAATCCCCTTTTCCTTTCGAAATCAATGGTTTTTATAGCTGGAACATGAATCGCCAACGAACCACGAGTATCTAAAAGTTCGAAATTTTTCGAACATTTTTGTAGTCAGTGATCACAAAATATTCATCTTATCCAAGGATCACCAGGTACCATACCTTGAAAGAAGAATCAACCTTATTCTTTTACTGAAACATCATGATATCCATGAGGCCGGCTAATGGTTTTTATATTTTTATTCAAGAACATTTACTTCCATTCCAATAACGCTAACTCTTCCAAAAAGCTAGCGAACTCCAGCCGCTTCATGATTTGACCTAATTCTTGACCATCTTCTTCCCACAACCCGTCGGATCGGTTATCATGGCTTGCGGTTTATGGCCCGTCATCATTTTTTCCGAAAGGACCTTTCATGGACTACGCCCTCGCTCGCCGGATACTGGAAAACGAACGGCTGCCGGCCGTGATCGTGGACCTTGAGGCCTTCGACCGCAACACCGCCCACGCCGCCCGGATTTTAAAGGAACAAGGCTTTGGCCAGACCCTTCGGTTGGCCACCAAAAGCATCCGAGTACCGGACCTGATCCGGCGGGCCTTGTCGTCCGATCCCGTTTTTCAGGGGTTGATGTGTTACGCGGCCGAAGAAGCCGCCTTTCTGGCCCACCAGGGGTTCGACGATATTTTGGTGGCCTACCCCACGGTCCAACCGTCGGACTTGGCGGTGCTCAAGGAGCTGTTTCTGGCCGGGATCCGGATTCGCCTGGTGGTGGATTCCCTGGCCGGGATCGAAGCCGTCAGCCGGGGGATGGGACCGCTCCCGTCGCCTTTTCCTCTGGTATTGGACGTGGATATGTCGTACCGCCGGGCGGGCGGCCGGGTGCATCTGGGGGTGAGGCGGAGCCCTTTGCGGAGCCCCGAAGAGGTCATTGCCTTATATGACGGCATCCGGGCGTTCGGTAATGTCCAAGTGGATGGATTGATGGGCTACGAGGCTCAGGTGGCGGGGTTGGGGGATCGAAACCCTTTTAAAAAGTTCATCAACCCCGTGGCCCGGCTGGTTCGGAAACGAAGCGTGGGGGACATTGGCCGGCGGCGGAAGGAACTATCCGATCTTCTGGCCGAACGGGGAATCCCCTTGACCCTGTTCAACGGCGGCGGCACCGGCAGTTTGAACATCAGCGTGGGGGAACCCTGGTTGACCGAATTGACGGCCGGTTCCGGCTTTTTGTGC
>JAGVGV010000438.1 GCA_020056895.1 Deltaproteobacteria bacterium | reverse complement strand
TGAGGGGTTTCGACGGGTGATGGATCGGGTCCGGTATCACGGTCTTTCCCGTCCGGCCCGCCGGGCGCTTCAACGGCGTTTTCGGAAAGAGCGGGACCGATCCGTTTCCATGTGATCCGGCTGGCGGGCCGGGTCATCGAGCACGCCCGGCGGCTGATCGTCCGCCTGGCCCGGAACCATCCCTCGACGGGATGGTTGTTGGCGGCGTGCGACCGGATTGCCGAACTGTCGCCCCTGCCCGTCGAATAGACTGGAAGGTCCGGGAAAAAACCTGGGAATGGGCGTTGACTGGACTCAATAAGGGAAACCCGCGCCCAAAAATCGGGGGCCGCGTCCTTCACAAAGTCGCAAATAGAGACCCTCCCAAGTCTGGTACGGAAATCGAGGCCGGAAGCGGCCTTCCGGACGGCCTAGGGACTCGGCCGAACATTAGGCGGTGGATCCTGGATGTTCCTTTTATCCTTGACAGGATCGGATCAGGCGCGGTAAGGGTGTGTTTTGTCCGTGGGGCGTACCCCCTCGCTCCCCGCAATCCCAAGTCGGGGAGCCGTAAGTCCGTGAGGAGGTTGCTTTGATGAAAGCACGACGTTATGAAACCCTTCTGCTCGTAAACCCCGAGTTGTCCGCCGAAGAGCTGGATCAGGAAAAAGAACGTTATACCAGCCTGATCGAGCGCATGGACGGCCGCATCATCCGTTTTGAGGATTGGGGCCGCCGCCGTCTGGCCTATCCGGTGGAAAAACAGATGTATGGCGTGTACCACCTGCTGGATTTCATGGGCACGCCGGCTCTGGAAGCCGAACTGGCCCGGAACATCGGCATCGATGAGCGAATTTACAAAAACATGACCCTCATCCTGGATAAGGACTTTTCGCCGGAAAAGTACGAACAGGAACTGGAACGGCTGAAGACCGAAGCCGAAAAGCGCGAAGCTGAAAAAGCGGCGCGTGAAGCGGAACGGGCCGCACGGGGCGCCGAAAGCGACGACGGCGGGCCGGGTGAAGGCGGTTCGCGCGGGTTCGCGCCCTATGAAGAACGGGGTGGACAGGCCGGCGGCCGTGATGAAGCCGATGAGGAAGACGATTACGAGGACTAAGCCGTCCAACCGACGCGGTTCTCTTTAAAAATATAAGGAGCAATCCATGAACACCCGCCGTCCGCCCAGGAAAAGGAAGCCGTTCCACCGTCGGAAGGTCTGCCGGTTCTGCGCCGAGCACCAGCACGAAATCGACTACAAGGACCTGAAAGTCCTTCGGAATTTCGTCACGGAACGAGGCAAGATCGTCCCTCGCCGCATCTCGGGCAACTGCGCCAAACACCAGCGCCAGCTCACCCTCGCCATCAAGCGGGCTCGGTACATGGCCTTGATGCCGTACACCGCCATGGTGCCCAGCGGCGGAGCCTAAGCCGAATATATCCGGGGAAGCGAGGCCCCTATCGGCCGCGTTTTCCCGGGTTGGATGAAGGATCGCCATGAGCCCGGAACCAACCTCGGAACGCCCCATGGCGGCCGTATGGACCGCGCTCAAGGACCCGGCCCTGCACCGGGGAGCCGGGATGGCCGTGGGCTTTTTCCTGGCCATCAACCTGATCCCGGTTTTCGGCGTGGTTCTGGGCGTGTTGACGCCCGTTCCGCTGGTATATCACTACCATACCCGAGGCCGGGTGTTCGGGTTGACCATGATCGGTCTGGCGGCCCTGGTGATCCTGGCGGGGTTCAGCTTCCTGGGTGATCCTTCCGCCGCCGTGGTGTTTCTGGCCTTCGCCGCCGTCGCTATCGGTTTGGGAGAAGCGTTGGGCCGAGGCTGGTCCGTCACCTGGGTGGTTGGAATTCCGGCCGGCTTGGTAGTGGCCCTGAACGTGGCCGCGCTTCTCGCCCTGAGTATGGGGTCGGGACACAGCCCCCGGGATGTGATCCGGCTTTCGATCGAAGTTCAGATTCGGCAGGCCGTCCAAATGTCCCGGGCCATCAGCGAAGGCCAGCCGTTGCCCGATCCCGGACCGGTTCCCGGCCCGGGAACCGAATCCGGCGCCGGACCGGACGCCCTTCGGGATCAGGACTCCAGGGGACGTGACGTTCCCAGCCGTCCGGCGCCGCCTCCGGACCCCGAGGTGGAAATCATCACTCGGTGGCTGCTTCGGCTGGCTCCCGGGCTGATGATTCTGACCAGCGTGATCGTTTCGTGGGCCAATTTCCTGTTGCTTCGTCCCTTCTTGGCCAGAAAAGGCTTTTTGAGCCCCCATCTGGCCGATCTGACCGGCTGGCAGGCGCCCGAAAAGCTGATTTGGGTTGTGATCGCGGCCGGCTTCGGGGTTTGGTGGGCGGATGGCGCTTGGTCCGCCGCGGCCATCAACGTGCTGATGATTTCCGGGCTGATCTATTTTTTCCAAGGGTTGGCCGTAACCGCCCAATGGCTGGCCCGGAAACGGGTGCCGCCCGCCATACGGGCGGTGATCTATACCCTGATCGCCCTGCAATTGGTTCTGGCCCTGGCGATTGCCTTATTGGGCCTGTTTGATTTGTGGATGGATTTTCGAAAGCTGAAAAACGCCGGTTCCGCCGGCCCGGCTTAAACGCCAAGGCCGCCGCCCGCGTTCGGGGAGGAAGAGATGGAGATCATTCTCGTCAAGGACGTGGAAAACCTGGGTTTTACGGGTCAGATCGTGAAAGTGGCCCGGGGGTATGCCCGTAATCACCTGATTCCGTGCCAGTTCGCCCTGGAAGCCACGCCCGCCAATCTTAAGTCCATGGAAAAAAAGCGGGCCGAATTCGAAGCCCGGGCTCAGCGAGAAAAGGACCGGGCCAAGGACTTGGCCGGCCAGATCAAGCAGGTAAGCGTGGTCATCGCCCAAAAGGCCGGTGATAAAGACAAGCTGTATGGGTCCGTCACCAACATCGATCTGGCCGAAGCGCTGGCCCAACAAGGGGTCGACGTGGACCGGCGGCGGATCAAGCTGACCGAACCCATCAAGAGTCTGGGCGATTTCGAAGTGCCCATCAAGCTCCACGGCGACGTGACCGCCATGCTCAAAGTCCAGGTGGTTCGGGCCGAATAGCCCCGTGAACCGGTGACCGAGGAGTCCGCCAGCCGGGGCAAACCGCGCAGGAAGGTCGAGGAACTCTCCGTTCCGCCCCAAAGCCTGGAAGCGGAGCAGGCCCTCCTGGGAGCGGTACTGCTGGACGATTCGGCCATTGCCCGTGTTCTGGAATCCCGCCTGTCTCCCAATGATTTTTACCGTGAGGCCCACGGACTGATCTTTGGGGGCATGCGGGATTTGTACGAACGCGGCGAACCGGTGGATCTGGTCACCTTGAGCGAAGGGCTCAAGAAGGCCGGAGCCCTGGACAAGATCGGCGGCCCGGCGTACCTGGCCGAGTTGGCCGACGCCGTGGCCACCGCCGCCAACGCCGAGCATTACGGCCGGATCATCCGCGATAAAGCCACCCTCCGGCGGCTCATCGACGCCGCCGCCCGGATCACCGAACGGAGCCGGGCCGCGGGCGGCATCGTGGCCGAAGTGCTCGATTCGGCCGAAGCCGCCATTTTCGCCATTCGTGAAGGCCGCGATACCGGCTCCCTGCAACACGTCAGCCCGCTCCTCAAGGGCACCATCGGCCACATCAACGCCCTCATGGCCCGTTCCGGAGGCGTGACCGGAATTCCCAGCGGATACAGCGATCTGGATAACCTGACCGGCGGCTTCCAGAAATCGGACCTCATCATTCTGGCCGGCCGGCCGTCCATGGGTAAAACCGCTCTGGCGCTCAACCTGGCCATCCAGGCGGCCATTCCGGATGAACGGGACCACCGCGAGGGCGAATCGTTCGCCGTGGCTTTTTTCAGCCTGGAAATGTCCACCGACCAGGTGTTGATGCGGCTTTTGTGTTCCCTGGGTGATCTGGACCTGAGGGACGTCCGCACCGGGCGGCTGAAACGGGAATCCATGGTGTTACTGACGGCCGCCGCCTCCAAGCTGAACACATCCCCCGTGTACATCGACGACACTCCGGCCTTGGGCGTTCTGGAAATGCGGGCCAAAAGCCGGCGGCTTAAAAGCATGCTGGACCGCCAGAAGGTGCCCCTGGGGTTGATCGTCGTGGACTACCTGCAATTGATGCGCGGCACGGGTAACACCGATTCCCGCGAGCAGGAAATTTCCGAAATCAGCCGGTCGTTGAAAGCATTGGCCAAGGAACTGAACGTGCCGGTCCTGGCTCTGAGCCAGCTAAACCGGCGAGTGGAGGAACGGCCGGACAAGCGGCCCATGCTTTCGGACTTGCGGGAATCCGGGGCCATCGAGCAGGACGCGGACGTAATCGCGTTCGTATATCGCGAGGAAGTCTATAAGAAGGACAACGAGGAATTGAAAGGGCTGGCGGAACTGATCGTGGGTAAACAACGAAACGGCCCCATCGGCACCGTCCCGCTGGTTTTCCGC
The DNA here is from genome assembly GCA_020056895.1 of Deltaproteobacteria bacterium. Lineage (GTDB taxonomy): Bacteria > Desulfobacterota > Desulfarculia > Adiutricales > JAGVGV01 > JAGVGV01. Next base: position 658 of record JAGVGV010000438.1, on the reverse strand, counting down.
CACGCCTCGGCCCGTTTCCGCACGCGATCCATGAGGGAAGAGAAGTATTATTGACCTCCGGTTCTTTCCATGTTGGACCGGAGGGGCCTGCGTCCTCAATCCGCGTTTTTCAAGCGGCCCGGTCTTCCCAGTAGTCCTCGAAGCGTCCGGAGAGGATGTTGCACCGGATAGCGGGTCTGGCGGCATTCCGGACATTGGAACCGGGAGCGGGTGAAGCGGACCGGACCCAAAAGCGTGAGGATGGTTTTTTCTTCCACGCCGCGGCTTTCCATCCGGGCGCCGCAGGCGCGGAAAACCGAGGCGTCCCGCCGGCCCCGGCCTACGCCGGCCAGGAGCGATTCCAACACCTTGACCCCCGCCGCGAGAACGGCCGTCCGGAGGGCCGCTTCCACGGCCTCCAGATCGAAATGCTTCTCCCGCCCGATCCTTTCGGCCAGCCGCGTTACTTCCCGGTCGGGTTCGATGGCGAATTCAGTCTGTTTTTTTATCCGCCCCGGTGGCAACGTCGCTCAATTGTTCCCCGATCAAGACCAACTCTCGGGTCAATTCCTCGAAGCGGCGGAAATTACGTATTTGCTGGCGATATCTGTCCGCTTCTTCGCTGGTTTTCAGTCTTCGGCTGATGGTCCGCCCTTTTTCCTTGTAGGAGTATAGCGGA
>JAGVGV010000586.1 GCA_020056895.1 Deltaproteobacteria bacterium | reverse complement strand
GCCACGGTCATGAAGGTTCCTCGGTACGGATGGATTCGCGGCCGTCCCGGTGGGCCGTCAGGCGCCCTGGCCCAGGGCGGTTCGGGGGACGCGGGGCAGACGCCGACGGATGATCAGACCCGCCAGGTCCAGGGGTTCGGCCACGCGGTCGATCAGCAGGGAATCGCTGGTGGCCGCCAGGCCGGGAAAATCCCTCAGTTCGCTTTTGGGGTCCGCCACGGCCTGGGCTCGGCCCATGAGGGATCGGCCGGCCAGAAGGGCGGTTACGTGGAGCCCCAGTTCCCGGCTGAGGCTCATGGGCGCGTATAGGAAAAAAACAATGGACAGGGAGCCATGTTCGGCCAGGAAGTCCAGGATCAGGTCCAGGGCCTGATCGGTGGTATCGGTGGGGTGGAACGAACCCGAAACCCAGGCCGCGTCGCGGACCAGGCCGTCGTCGCATTCCACCAGTTCCCGGCCCAACAACGCGCTTTCAAGGGTGATGATGACATTGTATCCATCCACCCCCACGGCCCGGCCTTTGATGGCTTCGGGCCCCAGAAGCCTTCGCTTGCGGACCAGGGCTTCGTGACCGGGATACACGCCGCGGTACAGAACCTCGCGCTGGGGCTTGGGCAGTTGATACCGGTTGCCCACGAAGGTCAGGGCTCCGGTGCGGGGGTACCCCTTGCCCAGGAGGTACCGAAGGTCTTGAGCCGCTTCGAGAAAATCGTCTTTTTCCTCCAGGGGGAGGGTCATGGCACGTGTCCTTCGGCCCAGCGGATGCCGGTCAGACCTTCCAGCTTCCGGAAAGCGGCGGCAATGGGTTCCAGCGGGGTGGTGCTTTTCAGGCGGACCGCCACTTCGTACGTGGACCGACCGGCGTCGTATTGGCAGTCAAACCCTGTGTACAATTGCTTGACGTGGTAATCCTTGAGCACTCCCCGGATCTCGGCGGCCCGGTCCCAGCAACCGTCGAACTCCAAAAATATCCGATAATATATATCCTTGGAAATTTGTTCCGCGATGGGCGTGAGAACGAACAGGCTGAAAACGATGCCGAGGACGGCCACCGTGGCGGGCAGGATGAACCCGGCGCCCACGGCCAGGCCGATGGCGTTACCGGCCCACAGGAGCGCGGCGGTGGTCAGCCCCTGAACGCTGCTTTTCCCCTGGATAATGGCTCCGGCCCCCAGAAACCCCATGCCGGCCACGGCATAGCTGGCGATGCGGCCGGGGTCCAAACGGACCACGCTGGTGGAGTCCAGGTCCACGTGCAGGGTTTCCAGTTCCAGGGAAACAATCATGAGCAGGCAAGCGCTGGCGGCCACGATCATCTGGGTTTTCAGCCCGGCCGGCCGGCCGTGACGTTCCCGTTCGTACCCGATGATAAATCCGAACGCGGCGGCCACCACCATCCGGTAGAGCATCACTTCGATCGGCACGTTATGGGCCTCTCCATTGAGACCGGTTTCAGGCCGGGTTATAGACCTTCCTCGGCCAGGGCCTGAAGAAGTTCCTTCTGCTTGTCGGTCAGCGGGCCGGGCGCGGCCACGTTGATCCGAACGTATAAATCCCCTCGGGCTTCGCCGTTGGGTCCCGGGGCGCCGAGGCCCCGGAGCCGGAACCGGGCTCCGGCCGATGTTCCGGGCGGGACCTTGATCTCCAGGTTTTTTCCATCCAGGGTTTCCACTCGAACAGTGGTTCCTAAAAGGGCCTCCGTGGGTTTCACCGTCACGTCGCGGATCAGATCCCTGCCTTCGAGAGAGAAATGGGGATGCGATTCGACCCGGATGGTGATGAACAGGTCCCCCGTAGTTCCCCCTTCCGGCCCGGGGTACCCCTGGCCGGTCAGCCGCAGTTTTTTACCGTTTTGAACTCCGGCCGGAACCTTGACCGTCAGCTTCGAGACCCCTTGATCGGTGTTGAAGGCCACCAGCTTTTGGGCTCCGAACACCGCTTCGGTCAGGGAAATGGCCAGATCGTAGTTAATATCCGGTCCTTTGGGCCGGGGCGCCCGCCGAGTCCGTCCGAAATCCCCAAAAAAGTCCTCGAACCCGGCCCCGCCGCCCGACCCGGCCCGTCCCCTTCCCCGAGGCCGTTGGCCCGACCCGAACAGGGACGAAAAAATATCCTCGCCCAAGCCGAATTCCTTGAACATGCCCCCGGCATCGAAACCCCGAAAAATGTCTTCCTGGCTGTAATGCCGGTGGAATTCGCCATGCCCGAAGGCATCGTACCCCCGCCGCTTTTCGGCATCGGATAAAACCGCGTACGCTTCGCTGATTTCCTTGAATTTTTCTTCGGCCTTGGCGTTGTCGGGATTGCGGTCGGGATGGTATTTGACGGCCAGCTTGCGGTAGGCCTTCTTGATTTCTTCGGCCGTCGCGGTTCGGGCGACACCTAAGGTTTTGTAATAATCAGTGGTGGTCATGGACCGGGGCGGTTCTTTCTTGGATCAAGGGTGGTCCGTGCCGCCGGGCCGGGCCCAGTACAGCCGGACCTTTAATATTATTGCGGAAATCGTCCAAGTGTCAACCGTGTGTTACATTTCCGTTAAAAATGAATGAATTGGGACCTGGGACGCCCGGCCGGCCGGGGTAAAAGTGTGGAGAAACCAACGACCGGAAGAGGGACCGGGGATCGGGCTCGGAACGGTTTGGGGGATTCCACCCTTGCCGTTGGAAAAAAAGAGGACGCGGACGGTGAGGGAGCCGTCCGCGCGGGTTGGGGTGGTCAGAGGAGGGGAATGAGGATTTTATTTGAAGTCGTCACCGAATTGGTAAGCCGGTGTCGAACGGAGCGAGTTTCCCGGCTGGGGCGAGGCTTTCCTCGCCCCGCCGGGTTGGAATCAGGTTGCGGTTCTAGTCGACATCCTGGCGGGGGCAGTTGTTGAAACCGGGCCGCCAGTCAGGGTTCTTCTTGCGAAATTCCAGGTCAGCCGCCAGCTTTTTCTGGGCCAGGTCACCCATCAGCTTGTGAATGTCCGCCTGCAGGGCCAACGCCTTGGCTTCGTCCACGGCCGGGGCGCTCAGCACCGCGTCCAATTCGATCCGTTTCTGGGCAATCTCGCCCCGGACTTTGGCGGTTTCCAAGGCGAACTTGGAGTCCAGGTCGGTGTTCCACCTCGGGCCGCCGCCCATCATATGCCCACGGCCCATCATTTGGCCGCCGCCGCCCATCATGTGCCCGCGGCCCATGAAGCCGCCGTCGCCGGGACCGAACCCCTGGGCATAGGCCGCGCTCACGGTCAGCACCAGGGCCAGAGTCAGGATCAAACCGATCAAGGTTTTCTTCGTCATGTTCGTTTCCTCCTTCAAGAGTCGTTGTCGTTGCCCTGGAGTAAGGCAAGGGGCATGCCAGGCTTGGAAGAAAGAGAAGTGATTACTGTAACCTATCGATTTTATTTTATAATAAAAAATTATCCGCTGATCGGCCCTTCACCGGAGCGTGCAAAACCCCATTGGCGTTGAATGATTTTTAGGCGGCTGGGGCTTGAGGTGCATAAAAATCATACGGCCGGGACGGCGGGTGCTCAAAGGCCTTGCCAAGGGAACCGGAACGGCCTATCATTCCGAACATTCCAAAAGCGAAGGAGTTCGGGCGGTGCGACTGACGGGTCTTCACT
>JAGVGV010000672.1 GCA_020056895.1 Deltaproteobacteria bacterium | reverse complement strand
GCCGTGGGCGTGGCCGCCGTGCTGCTGGCGGTTTTCTGGATCTCCGGCTGGTGGCTCAAGGGGCCGTCCGTGGACTGGAAACCCTGGACCGAAACCCGGCTGGCGGAAGCGGCGGCCCAAAACAAGCCGGTGGTCATCGATTTTTACGCGGCCTGGTGCGCCCCCTGCCGGGAGCTCGAAGAGGTGACCTTCCACGACCCCAAGGTAGTGGAAAAGGCCGGCCGGGACTGGGTGATGATCCAGGTGGACCTGACCCAATCCGGAGACGAAGCCAAGGAGAACCTGGTGAAACGGTACGGCATAAAGGGAGTGCCCACCCTGGTGGTCATTGATGGTCAAGGCCGGGAGCGGCACGACCTTAGGCAAACCGACTTCCTGACCCCGGACCGGCTGTTGGCCCTGATGGCCCCATTGACGCCTCAATGAGGTCTCACCCCCACCAAGCGAAAGGGAGATGAAACCCAATGCTGAAAATTCAATTGTTCCTGAACGAACCCCGAGGTAAAACGTGACGGCATTTCGAAGCCATGATGCCCAGGCTGGGCACACAATATAACCTCGAAATCGAGGTGATGTCCAAACCCAAGGCCGAGTACCACACCGAGGAATATTATGTGCTGGACCTCCCAACGGCTCCGGCCGTCATGGTGGCCGATGAGATCGTCGTGGAAGGCTGCGACATCGGCGAAAAGGACCTCGAGGATCATATTCGCCGGCATCTGGGGCTGGAACCGGTCCCGAAGGAAAAAGGCTGGTTGAAGGGTTTGTTAAAAGGAAAAAAGGAATAACGGGACCCGCGCCTCGGCCGGCTTGATTCCGCTCCTCTTCCATTCCGACGGGCGGTTGACAGGGGGGGGGATTTGGCTTAGGATGCCGGCCAAGACGCGGAACCAGACCGCCTTCGGGTTTCCGATCCGGGTGGTTGTTTGAAGCGCGAAAAATCGTTGGGCGAACAGGTTTTCGCTTCCACGATTTTCGACCAGGGGGTTTTCGGACGTCCCTCCCAAGGCCCCAAGGGGGATCGGCGCGTTACCGCCGGGAATGAGTCCACCGCGATGATCCAGGGGAGCGAATCAGGGACGGGGATGGGCCGAAGGTGAAAAAGGTTACACTGGGCCGGGTTCTGGCGCGGTCTTTTTTTTTGCAGGCCGCCTGGAATTACATAGGACACCAGAACCTGGGCTACACCTCCGCCATCTGGCCGGCCCTGGAAGAGATTCATGGGGCCGGAACGCCGGACCTGACCCGGGCCGCGGTTCGCAACCTGGCTTCCTTCAATACCCAACCCCACCTTTCCGGACCGATCATCGGAGCTCTTTTGCGGGCGGAAGAAGCCGGTCCGTCGGGTGGTTTTTCTCCGGAACGTCTGGACCGGTTCCGGTTGGCCTTGACCACGGCCTTCGCGGCCATTGGGGATGGTTTTTTCTGGAACGGGCTTTTACCCGCGCTGGCGGTGGTGGGAACGTTCGGCGCTCTTCGGGGGAGCCTGGCCGGCGCCGTGATTTTTTGGATCATGTTCAACATGGTCCACGTGGTGATCCGGGTGGGCGGCTTCTGGCAGGGGTACCGGCGAGGGCTGGACGTGGCCCGGGCCCTGGACCGATGGCAGTTGCCGGCGGTTTCCTTCCGGATCCGGTACTTCACCGCCGGAGCTTTGGGAGTGTTGTCGGCCTGGATTCTGGCGCCTTTGATCGGAAGCCGGCCGTACAACGAGATCGGCTTGGCCGGAGCGGCCACGGCGCTGTTGGTTTCCGGCGGCGCCTGGCTTATCCGCCACCGGCTGCCCGTGGAAGTGTTGTGGTATGGAATTCCCGTCGGGCTGTCGCTGGGATATGCTTTGATCGGATATACTGATGGTTAAGGTTCTGGATCCAATGACATCAATGAAAAAACCCGTCAACGGCGTTCACGAAGCGCGCGTAAAAATCATCAACCGCTTGGGACTCCACGCCCGGGCCGCGGCCCAGGTGGTCAAAACGGCCGAAATCTACCGGGCCGAAGTGTTTTTGGAAAAAAACGGGGATTCGGTGGACGCGAAAAGCGTTTTGTCCCTCTTGATGCTGGAATGCCCCATGGGGACCGAAGTGACCGTTCGGGCCCAAGGGGATGATTCCGAACCGGCCGTGGCCGCCGTGGTCCGGTTGGTGGAAAACAAATTCGGTGAAGAATGAATCTGCCGCCGCCTTTCGTTGATCGAACCTCCATTTTGGCCGGCGTGGCCGCTTCGCCCGGGATCGCCATTGGCAAAGCCCATTTGGTGGACCGAGGCAAGGTGGAATTTACGTACCAAAGCCTAATCAGCGAACCGCTGATTCAGGAAGAGGTTCTTCGTTTCGAAAACGCGGTGGAACGGACTCGGGAGCAGATCGAACAGATCCGGGCCGGTGTGCCCGAGGAACTGGCCGGCCAGGGTTTCATTCTGGACGCCCATTTGTTGATCCTGAAGGACCGGCTGATCCACGACGTCACCGTGGAGACCATCCGTGACGACCGGATCAACGCCGAATGGGCTCTGGTGAAAAGCGTGGACCGGGCGCGGGAGATGTTCGCCCGGATCAAGGACGAATACATCCGGGGCCGGATCAAGGACATCGAGGACGTTTCGGACCGGGTGCTCCGGAACCTGGTGGGGACCGGGCCGGACGATCTGTCCGAAATCCGGGAGCGGGTGATCGTGGTGGCTCACGATCTTTCCCCGGCCGATACCACCCAGATGCCGCTCGACCGGGTGATGGCCTTCATCACCGACAGAGGCAGCCGCACCTCCCACACCACCATTCTGGCCCAGTCCGTGGAAATCCCGGCCGTGGTGGGCCTCGAGGACGGCACCTCGCGGATCCGGCGGGGGGACCTGTTGATCGTGGACGGCACAACCGGCCACGTGATCATCGATCCGGACGAAAAAACCCTGGAATTCTATTACGGCCGCCAGCGGAGCTACGAAAACTACCAGGCCTCGATCATCCGCTGCTCCCACCTGCCGGCCGAAACCATTGACCAGCACCGGATCATCGTCAAGGGCAACCTGGAGCTCTTCGAGGAAGTGGCCGCCATCATGGACCACGGCGGCGAAGGAGTGGGGCTGTACCGGACCGAATACCATTATCTTTCCAAGCGGGAACTGCCCGACGAAGAGGAACTGTTCGAGGATTACCGGGACGTGGCCCAGCTTTTGGCGCCCCGGCCGGTCACCATCCGAACGCTGGACCTGGGCGCGGACAAGTACATGCCCGGGTTGGACCTGGGCGACGACGCCAACCCCGCCCTGGGGCTCCGGGCCATCCGGCTCTGCCTGAAGGAACAGGCCATTTTCCGCACGCAGCTAAGGGCTATCCTGCGGGCTACGGCGTACGGCCATGTCCGGATCATGTTTCCCATGATCTCCGGCCTTCAGGAACTCCGTTCGGCCCGCAGCATTCTCAACGACGTGCGGCGGCAACTGGACCTGGATGGGTACGAATACGATC
>JAGVGV010000081.1 GCA_020056895.1 Deltaproteobacteria bacterium | reverse complement strand
CGTTGGCCGCTTCGGCCACCACTTCAACGTCTGGATGGCGGGCCAGGACCGAACGCATCCCTTCCCGAAAAATGGCGTGATCATCCGCGATCAGCGCCCGATGCTTTTGAGCCATCGGATTCCTCCAATACCACTTCGGCCCGGAGCCAAGTTCCCTGGCGCCCGGATTTGATGCTCAAATGGCCGCCCACCAGTTCCAGCCGTTCCATCATCCCCCACAAACCCAGCTTTTTCCGCGTGGGGGCCATGGCCAGGGCCTGGTCCACGTCGAACCCCGATCCATCGTCCTTGATTTCAATGACCACCCGGCCGCCTTCCCGTTTCAGGTCCACCTGAATCCGGCGGCTTTGGGCATGCTTGACCGCGTTGGTCAGGCCCTCCTGGACGAACCGGAACAGCGCGGTCCGCTGGTCCTGAGTCAGCGCCTTTTCGTTCAGATCATCCAGCCGGCGGTCCACCTGGGCCATGCCGCTTTCGGCCACGGTTTCGCAAAGGTCTTCGATGGCCGCCTGGAGCCCGAAATTTTCCAGGATGGACGGATGAAGACTATAGGACAAGGACCGGATCCGATCCATGATCTTTTGGGACAGGTCGATCAACCGCTGGATTTCCTCTTCGGTGGCCTCTCCTTCCGGTCGGGAAGGCCGGATGGATTGGAGCCCGATCTTGAGGGCGGACAAGAGCTGGCCCATTTCGTCGTGAAGGTCCAGGGCCAGGCGGCGGCGTTCCTCTTCCTGGGCCCGGATGAGCTGGCGGGAAAGCTCCCGAAGCCGCTGTCCGGCCAGGGTTTCGCGGGTCACGTCCCGAGCCACCGCCTGCCAGCCCAAGGGCTGGCCCTGGGCGTCCATGGTGGCCCGGGCGTAAAGGCTGAGCCACCGGATGTGGTACTGCCGGTCCCAATGCCGTAAGGCCAGAATGGTACGTTTCTGGCGCTGGGCGACTCGGGCCCATTCCTCCTCGAACCGGGCCCGGTCATCGGAATGGACGAATTCGGACCAGGGCCGGCCGATCATTTCGAGCGGGTCCAGGCCCAAAATGTGCTGGACCGAAGGGGAAACAAAGGTCACCCGGCCGGTGGAATCCACTTCGAAGAGAATGTCCGGCAGGTCCTGGACCAGCTGCTGGTACCGTTCGGTAAAATAGTGGAGGTCCTGGGTGCGGGTCTGAACCTCGCGTTCCAACCGCCGAACCCAGGTATCGGCCATGACCAGGCTTTTTTTCTGTTGTTCGTACCGGCGGTGCAAAAACACGCCGATCAAGGTGAGGATGGCGAACAGGATGGTCATGAACAGAGTGATGCTCTGGAACATGGACTGCACCGGAGCCATGACCGTGGGGTAATCGTGCGCCACCACCAGGAGCCACCGATCTTCGGGGATGAAAACGGTGGAGAGAAACAGGGTGGGGCCGCCATTGGCGCCGATGACCAGGGCGCCTTCGGCCCGGCCGGAGGAAGCCGCGGCGCCCGTCCGTTCCCGGACCAGGGGAAGCAGGGCGGTGACCGGGGCCACGGTGGGGCCGGCTTGAGCGATCAGCGAATAATCCCGATCGAACAACAGGTATTGCTGACCGGGCCTCGAGGCCAGCCGGCCGAGAATCCCGCCCAGGTAGGATATTTTGCGGGAAGCGGCCAATACTCCGGATGACGGCCCTCCGGAGGGGTTTCCCAAGGGGATCAGAAAAATCAACCCGGACCCGGCGTCCGGGCATTTTTCGGGGTTCTGAAAAAGGACCATGGGTTCAGAAACGTTGGGACCGGTACACCAGCCCGGATCGGGGTCCAAAGCGGCGGAAATCCGAGGCCACCGGTGAACCACGGCGCCGTCGGGATTCATGATCCGAAAGCCGTCCCATTCTTCAATTCCCATAAGGGTTTGAAGGCGGGCGTCCATGACGGCGGAATCCCCGCCGGCCAGGCCGGAGATGAACAGCGGGTCCGAGGCCAGCCGCGCCAGTTCCCGCTTTAAAACACGCTGCTGGTGTTCGATGAAAGCGGCGCCCAATTGCAGTTTGGCCTGATCCGCGGCCAGGGTTTCGGCTTGAAGCCGCGATCGGTATGAGGAAAACAGGGTATACCGGTGGGCGCCCAGAGCCAGAACCAGGAGCACGACCACGATGAACAGGCCGATATAGGTTTTCAGATGATCCCTGGGCATGTCGGTCCGGGCGGGGAACCTCCGGTGGACGGCCCCTAAAAAGGTTGGGGCGGCTTTCTTTCCGGACCAGGATAACGCCCCTGGGCGCCCCGGGGCAAGGGAATCACGACCGTTCCGGCCGCTTTTTTCCACCCAGGAATTCGATGAAGGACCGGATCAGCTTGCGAACGTCGTCCGATGATTCCTTGATATAGATTTCCTTCAAGGCATCGGCGGGAGGGAAAGCGGCGCGGTATGGCTTAATGGCGGTCATGGAATCGAATTTATCCGCGATCCGGCAAATGCGGGAGAGTAAGCTGATATGCCCTCGCGTCAACCCTTTGGGGTACCCGGACCCATCGGTTTCCTCGTGGTGTTCGGCCACGACCCGCAGGGATTCCCGGGGAAAAATCAAGGCTCCTTGCAACTGCCGAACCCCCAATTGGGGGTGTTCCTTGATAAGAAGCCACTCCCCGGTGGTGAGCGGAGTTGTTTTGATAAGGATGTCCTTGGGGATGTTGATGAGCCCGACGTCGTGATACAGAGCGCCCAGCCCAAGAATGTTCAGGGCTTCGGGTTTGAGCTTCAAGTACAAACCGAAGGAAATGGTCAAAAGGCAGACGTTGGCGGAATGATTGAATACGTTGTGACTGTGCTGGAACAATTTGTACATGTCGGCGTAGCTGTCCTGATCTTTGACCATTTTCCTGAAAAGGTCGTCTACCAGATAAATGGCTTCCTGAATGTTCTCCTTGTTGATGGGCTTGGTCAAAAGTTCGGTAACCGCTTCGATGGCTTTGCCGTACAGCACCATCTGCTTTTCATCCTTGATCTTTGCATCACGAAGAGAAGGCAGCAACTTGAGGTTGGAATAATATCGAAAATATTCCCGGTAATCCGATTCATGAATATATACGCGTGAAAGCCTCCGTTGTGAAAGGATATTATGCAAAGCGGCGGTATACATGGAATCTTTTTTCAGCAAACGCCGAAGATAATGTTGACCAT
>JAGVGV010000462.1 GCA_020056895.1 Deltaproteobacteria bacterium | reverse complement strand
CTTCCGGAGCTGACCCGGGACCAGACCCAGGTCCGGTTCAGCCTGGAGGATTTGCTCGGGGAGAAGTTCCATATCCCGCCCGAGGATTGGCGGGAGATTGAAACGATTCTCCTTCGGGGAGACGTTTTGATCCTGGAACGACTTCTGGGCGGCAAGGATCCGTTTCCGGTTCCTTCGCTCCTGGGACCGGATTTTTGGCGGCAGGAAATCAAATCTCCGGGCGAAGGCCCCGCCTTCCTCACGGAGTTTCTTCAGGGTTTGGAGTTCGAGGCGTTTGGTCCCAAGGTGGCGGATCAGTTGTACACCACCTATTTCCGCCAGGCCCTGGGCGCTTCCCAAAACCCGCTTCTTCGGGGATTCGTTCAACAGGAATGGGACATCCGCAACATCCTGGCCGCGCTTAGGGCGCGCCGGGCTGGAAAACCAGCCGTTGAACATATATCAGGCGAAAACGAGGTGGCCGAAGCCGTCACGGGTTCGGCGGCCGAAGATTTCGGTCTGGCCAAGGATTATCCCTGGATCGAGCGGCTGGTATCGCCCCGAGGACCCAACGACATTCAAGAAACCCAGGAACGAATCCTCTGGGATTATTTGGACGAAAACACCGGCGGCGGTCCGTTCTCTCTGGACGCGCTGTTGGCCTACGTCCTCAAGCTTCAGATCCTGGAACACCGTTTATCCCGAAGCGACGACAGGGGCCTCGAGCTCCTCGGCAGACTGGAGGCACGCTGACTCATGACCACAATGGGCAAAGTAGTGGCCGCGTACGGCAACATGGTCACCGTCCAGTTCGATAAGGAAGTTCGCCAGAACGAAGTGGCGTTCATCCAACCCGCGGACGGCGGCAGTCTTAAAAGCGAGGTCATCCGGGTCAACGGAGACCAGTGCAACGTACAGGTTTTCGAAGACACCGTTGGAGTGCGGGTGGGCGACCAGGTGACATTCACCGGGAACCTGCTTTCCGTGGAACTGGGGCCTGGATTGCTCCAGCAAATCTATGATGGACTCCAAAACCCCCTGCCCGAACTTTCCAAGCAGGTGGGCCTTTTCCTCAAACGCGGCGTGTACGCCAATTCCCTGGATCGTCGGGTCGATTGGGAGTTCACGCCGATCGCCAAACCGGGGCAGGTAGTCAAGGCGGGCAACGTTTTGGGCGCCGTGCCCGAAGGCAAGTTCGCTCACAAAATCTTCGTCCCCTTCAATTTCGTAGGCGCCGCCACCATCAAGACCATGGCTTCCAAAGGCAAGTTCAAGGTGGACCAGGTGGTCTGCGAAGCCGAAGACGAGCGGGGACAGGCCGTTAACTTCACCCTGATGCAGGTCTGGCCCATCAAGGTGGCCCTCAAGGCCTACAAGGAACGGTTGCTGCCCACCGAACCGCTGGTGACCGGCGCCCGGATCGTCGATTCGTTCTTCCCGGTGGCCAAAGGCGGCACGGCCTGTATCCCGGGCCCCTTTGGTTCGGGTAAAACCGTTTTACAGCAGCTCATCTCCCGGTACGCGGACGCGGACATCATCATCGTGGCCGCCTGCGGTGAGCGGGCCGGCGAGGTCGTGGAAACGCTTCGTGAATTCCCGCACCTGGAAGACCCCTACACCGGCCGGACCCTGATGGAACGGACGGTCATCATCTGCAACACTTCGTCCATGCCCGTGGCCGCTCGCGAAGCCTCGATCTACACGGCCGTGACCATCGGCGAATACTACCGCCAGATGGGCCTGGACATCCTGATCCTGGCCGACTCCACCTCCCGTTGGGCCCAGGCCCTTCGTGAAATGAGCGGCCGGTTGGAGGAAATCCCCGGTGAAGAAGCCTTCCCGGCGTACCTCCAGTCCCGTATCGCGGAATTCTACGAACGCGCCGGCGCCGTGCGGCTGTTCGACGGCAACCAGGGCGCCTTGTCCATCATCGGCACGGTTTCCCCGGCCGGTGGTAACTTCGAAGAACCCGTCACCCAGGGCACCCTGGCCGTGGTCGGCTCGTTCCTGGGCCTGACCTGGGCCCGGTCCAACGCCCGTCGGTTCCCGGCCATCGATCCTCTGATTTCCTGGTCCAAATACCTGGATCAGATGAAGGTCAAGCTCAACCAAACCGACCCCGAATGGACCAACAAGATCAAGAAGGCCCAGCGGCTTCTGTACGAAGGCAACGAAATCAAGAAACGCATGGACGTCGTGGGCGAGGAAGGCGTGTCGATCCCGGACTTCTCCCTCTTTTTGAAGGCCGAATTCCTGGACGCCGTGTACCTGCAGCAGAACGCCTTCGACGCCGTGGACGCCGCCAACACCATCGAACGTCAGTTCGATACTTTTGGTCTGGTGGGCGAAGTTCTGGCCAAGGAATTCACCTTCGAATCCAAGGACCAGGCCCGGGAATCCTTCATGAAACTCCAATCCCTGTTCCGGAACATGAACTCCTCGCCCTTCCAGGGGGAAGCGCACGTGCGGTTCAAGGACGAGATCCGCCGGGCTCTGGAGGTCTAACTCATGCGTCGCATTATCTCGAAAATCGATGAAATCACCGGCAACATCATCACTCTCAAGGCTGATGGAGTGGGCCTGGGCGAGCTGGCCGCGGTCGAATCCCATGGCCGGTCCACTCTGGGCCAGGTGATCCGGACGAAAAACGACAACGTGACCCTGCAGGTTTTCGGCGGCACCAAGGGTATCAGCACCGATGACCGGGTCCGGTTCCTGGGCCGGCCCATGCAGGTCAAATACGGCCCCAGCATGTTGGGCCGCATCTTCAACGGCGCCGGCGTGCCCATCGACGACGGCCCCGAACCGGTGGAAGAATCCATCGCCGTGGGCGGGCCGTCCTTCAACCCGGCCAACCGGATCATCCCCACCCAGATGATTCGGACCAACATCCCAATGATCGACGTCTTCAACTCCCTGGTGGTCAGCCAGAAACTGCCCATCTTCTCGGTCCCGGGCGAGCCCTACAACCAGCTCCTGGCCCGGGTCGGGATGCAGGCCGAAGCCGACATCATCATCCTGGGCGGCATGGGCCTCAAGTTCGACGACTTCATCTTCTTCCGCCGCACCTTTGACGAAAGCGGCGTGATGAACCGCGTCATCATGTTCATCCACTTGGCCTCCGACCCCGTGGTCGAATGCCTCCTGGTGCCGGATATGGCCCTGGCCGTGGCCGAACAGTTCGCGGTGGCCGGGAAGCGGGTTCTGGTGCTTCTGACCGACCTGACCAACTTCTCGGATTCGCTGAAAGAAATCTCGATTTCCATGGAACAGATTCCCTCCAACCGCGGCTACCCCGGCGACCTTTACTCCCAGCTCGCCGCCCGGTACGAAAAAGCGGTGGACATCGAAGGCCTGGGGTCGATTACCATTCTGGCGGTCACCACCATGCCCGGCGACGACGTGACCCACCCGGTGCCCGACAACACGGGGTACATCACCGAAGGTCAGTTCTACCTCCGTAACGGCGTCATCGATCCCTTCGGGTCCCTGTCCCGTCTGAAGCAGAACGTGGTCTCCAAGGTCACCCGGAAAGACCATAACGACATCATGAACACCATGATCCGGCTGTATTCGGACTGCCGTCAGTCCCGGAACAAGGTGGCCATGGGCTTCAAAACCAGCAAGTGGGATGAAACCTTGCTCGCGTACGGGAATGATTTCGAACGCGAACTCATGGACCTGAACGTCAACATGCCCATCGAAACGGCCCTGGACCAGTGCTGGACCATTCTGGCCCGGCATTTCGAACCCTGGCAGACCGGCCTGAAGAATGATCTGACGAACCAGTACTGGCCCAAGAGCGGGGCGGCGGAAGGGGCTGCTTAAGCCATGGCCGGCCAGATCAAGCTCAATAAATCCTCCCTCAAGATCCAGCGGGACGCGCTCAAGAACTATTCGAGCTTCCTCCCGATTCTGGTGCTGAAAAAGATGCAGCTCCAGCTGGTCCTGAGGCAGCTCGAGCCGGTGATCGAGGCCAAGGCCAAGGAACTGGAAGAGGCGGTCCGGGCCATCCGGCCCTACGCCGGGTTGTTGTCCGAACCCACGGTGGACGTGGAAGACCTGGTCGAAGTCGATGAGGTCCGGGTTCAACGGGACAACGTGGCCGGCGTGTCCACTCCCGAATTCCTGGAAGTGGTGTTCAAGGACAAGCCCTATTCCTTGTTCACCACTCCGGGGTGGTTGGACATGGTGCTGGACGCGCTCCGGCGCCTGATCTCGATCCGCGAGGAACTCAAAGTCCTGAAGGAAAAGGACCGGCTGTTACGGGAGGAACTCCGCACCACGACCCAGCGGGTGAACCTCTTTGAAAAACGGCTGATCCCGGAACTGAAGGAAAACATCCGCCGGATCAAGATATTCCTGGGCGACCAGGAAACCGCCTCGGTGGGCTGGGCCAAGATCGCCAAATCCAAACTGGCCGCCAAGGAGGCCTGACCAAGATGATCGCACCCATGACCAAAGTGACCTTCTTGGGCCCCAAGCCCGAGAAGGAACGGTTCCTCCGGCGGCTCCAGGAGGTGGGGGTAACTCATCTGATCCTGCCCGCCGAAGCCCAGGAACCAACGGAAATCAAAAAGGAATTGGGCAAGGTCAACGGCGCCAAGCGGTTTCTGGCCAAACAGTTGGCCGCCCCGACGTTCGCGCCCGCGCCCAAGGACCTGCCGCCGGATTGGGCGGAAAAACTGAAATTATTGGAAGACCTGAAAAACCGCGAGGAACGGCTCCGGCTGGATCTGGCTTTTCTGAACAAAGAAGAGACCCGGTGCCAGATATGGGGAGAATTCAAAGCGGAAGATCTGGACCATTTGCGGAAAAACGGCCTCGACATCAAGTTCTACCGGATGCTGCTTTCGGCATACACCCGGTTGGAACACGAAGGGGTGGTGTTTTCGCTGGTGGGAACCCGGAAAGAGGAAGCGGCCGTGGTGGCCTTGTCCACGCAACCGATCAAGATCGACCGGCCCGAGGAAGCTGTACCGGCGCCCTTGTCCAAGCTGGCCGAGGATTTGAAAACAAAAACCGCCGAACTGGAAGCCATTGGAGCCGATTATCGCCGTCTGGCCGCCGGGTTGGAAGACCTGATCCGGCTGGAAGTGGACCTCCAGAATGAATTCGAGTTCGAGCGGGCCAACCGCAACACCGATTCCGCCCTGGAAGATCGGCTGTTCCTGGTCCAGTGCTTTACGCCCATGGCGGAAAAGACGCTGGTCGAAGCCATTGGCTCCGGTTACACGTTCTACCATGTGGCGGGTGAACCGGATCCGGGCGACCGGGTTCCGGTGCATCTCCAGAACCCCGCGGTCCTGTCTCCGGGCGAGGACCTGGTCAAAGTATATTCCCATCCGAACAACTCGGATTTCGATCCCAGCGGCTGGGTGTTTTATTGTTTCGTCGTGTTTTTCGGCATGATCGTGGGCGACTTTGGGTACGGGGCCATCCTTTTGGGCCTGACCGCGTACATCAACAAAAAAGTCAAAACCCCGTCGGATGATGCGAAAAGGTTTTTCAGGTTGTCGTACCTGCTGAGCCTTTCGACCATGGTGTTCGGCGTCCTGGGTGCGTCCTATCTCGGCTACCCGCTGGCCCCGGACAACATTCTGCAGAAGTTGCTTGTGTTGGATCTGGCCACGCCAGAAGGGCAGAACAAGGTCATGCTTGTATCCATTTTTATGGGCATGATCCATATTACAATATCCTTGGCGATCAAGGTGTACCGTACCAAGGATATGCCTTCCCTGGGCTGGATTATCGCCATCTGGGCCGGGTATTTCATGATTGACGGCGAGATGGGGTCGGGCGGCGGCATGCCGGTGTGGTCCAAATGGACCATGATCGGCGGGTTGGGTCTGGTATTGCTTTTCACTTCGGAT
>JAGVGV010000600.1 GCA_020056895.1 Deltaproteobacteria bacterium | reverse complement strand
CGGTCCGGATCCGAGCCGTGGCGGTGGCCAGCGAAACGATCACCCGCGAGGAAATCGTGGACGCCGTGAGCATCCGAGGCCGCATTTTGGCCGACCCGGAACGGGACATGGCCCTCATCGCCGTGTTCAACCGCCATGAATCCGAACCGACCGGCGCCCTTGGCATGGCCCGGGGGCTGGGCTTGAGGTCCGGAGCCGTGGCCGCCAGCCTGTTGTGGGATACCAACAATATCCTGGCGGCCGGGATGTCTCCGGCGGAAATGGCTCTGGCCGTGAACCGGCTGATCGAACTGGGGGGCGGGCTGGTGGTGGTCCGGGGGAAACGGGTGCTGGCCGAAATGCCCATGCCCGTTGCCGGGATTATTTCCGAAAAACCCATCGCCGACCTGGTGAAGGAAGCCGGCCAAGTGGAAAAAGCCCTGGCTGGCCTGGGCTGCGGGCTGACCCGGCCCTTCCTGACGCTTCAGAACTTCTGCTTCACGGGCCTCCCCTTCCTCCGGCTGACGGATAAGGGCCTGGTGGATGTCCGCGCGGGCCGTCTGGTCCCGGTAATATTGTAGACGGCCGGGTCCCGCCCCTGGGGAGGGCCGGAGCTGATCCCCGGATCCATTTGGTTTCGATGATAAATGCTTGACAAACCGGGGGCCGGGGGGGTATAGACTGGACCTTGTCGGGACGTGGCGCAGCCTGGAAGCGCACCTGAATGGGGTTCAGGGGGTCGCTGGTTCAAATCCAGTCGTCCCGACCATTTTAACAAAAAGAAGGATAAGTTGGAAAAACCCGGCTTGTCCTTTTTCTTTGTACTCTTACCTGTTCCTCTGTAGACGGCCATAGGACGAACCGGTTGGGTTATGGAGTTTGGAAAGCCTGTAGCCTCAAGTCCAAAAATCCTGCTATACTCCGGAATAGAGGACGAATGATGGGCGATTACCACATCAATATCTTCTTTTCCGAGGAAGACGGCGGCTACATCGCCGACATTCCGGACCTGGAAGCCTGTTCCGCCTTTGGCGACACACCCGAACAAGCCTTGACCGAAGTGGAACAGGCCAAACAAGCCTGGCTGGAGGCTGCCCGCGATGAGGGGAAGCTGGTTCCGCCCCCAAAATGCCGCAGGCTTTCCCTTGTTCCCAATCTCTAGCGTGGGAACCATCTTTCAATTCAGAATCGGGCTTCCATTTTCAGACCTCCATCCCGGCCGGAATTTTTGGTTTGGTACAGGGCTTCATCCGTAATTTTCATTAGGTCGTCAATTTCGTGGCCGTGGTCCGGGAAGAGGAAAAGGCCGATGCTGGCCGAAATTTGAATCTTGTGGCCCCTGACATCGAACGGCGCTCTGAACGCGTCCTCCACTTTTTCCGCCCCCCAAACGGCATCCTCGGCACGGCAAACGTCCGTGATCAGGATCACGAACTCGTGCTTCATTATGACAAAAACCAGGGAAGGCCAAGGACCCGTAAAGGTTCCACCCCAGCCGCCAAAATTTCCTCTCCCTCGCGCTTTCCCCTAAACGGGTTCTCCCCCCATCCCTCAAGGCGGATGTGGTATAGTGGCCGCTCGACCGACGCGCCGTCGCTGAAGGGGGAATCAGGGATCATGCCGCCCACCAAGATCATGATCGTGGAAGACGAATACATCGTGTCCGCGGACCTGACCGCCTCGCTCGAGGAACTGGGGTACCAGGTGGTGGGCCACGTGACCACCGGCGACGAAGCTTTGGCCGCCGCCGACCGCCATCAACCCGACCTGGTGATCATGGACGTGATTCTGCCCGGCAAGGTGGACGGCGTGGAAGCGGCCAAGCGCATCCGCGAGGGCCACCGGATCCCCGTACTGTTCGTCACGTCCCACTCCGAAGAAGACCTACTGGAACGGGCCAAGCAGGCCGAACCCGCCGGGTACCTGCTGAAACCTTTTCAGGATCGGGAACTCCGGGCGGCCATCGAAGTGGCCATGTACAAATCCAAGATGGAGGCCCAGCTTCGGTACAGCGACGAAGTGTTCCATCAGATCACGGAAAACGTAAGGGAAGTGCTGATGCTCATGGATGTTCCGGCCGGCCGGATCGTCCATGTCAATTCCGCGTTCGAAAAAGTATTCGGCCTGAACCGCGAATCCTTGTACCAGGACCCCGCCGCGTTTCTGCCTCGAGTTCATCCTCTGGACCGCAAGGCCGTGGCCGAAGTCTTCGGCCACCGGTACCGCGTTGGCCGGGCTTCGTCGCTCGAATACCGAGTCATCCGGCCGGGCGGCCCGCCCACCTGGGTTTCCACCCAGGGGCTGCCGCTCAAGGATGAAAACGGCCGGGTGATCCGCATGGTCATCGTGTCGGAAGACGTGACCGAACGGAAAAAAACTCAGGAGGAAGAACGGGCGCTTCAGGCCAGGCTCCGGTCCATTTACGAAGGCTTTCCCGTGGCCACCTTCATCTGGCAGCGGGTGACCGGGGATTTTCTGCTGGTGGATTTCAACCGGGCCGGGGAAAACCTGACGGACGGCGAAGTGCGGCGGCTGGCCGGGGAACGGGCCTCGACCCTGTTCCGGGACCACCCCGACATCCAGACCGCCTTTGACCAATGCTACAACGAACAGACCATTGTCCGCCGGGAGATGCATCAAAGCCTGTTTACCGAAAACGAACCCATGCTGCTCCTTTTCACTTTTTCCT
>JAGVGV010000595.1 GCA_020056895.1 Deltaproteobacteria bacterium | reverse complement strand
TGCCGGTGGGGGCGATGGTGGTGGTGGTCGCGTTCCTCAATGGAGGCTGCCCTTGTTCCTTGAAGCGGCTGATATCAAATGTGGAAAAGGCGCCTCGTTCCCGAGCCAACCCGGCCGACGCGGCCCGGGCCTGGTCCTGGATAAAGGCCATCAGCCGGCGGCCCAGGTCCAGGGCGTCCGGAGTATCGTACGGGATTCCCAACCGGATAAGAGCGTCGGCCCACCCCATCACGCCCAGCCCGATTTTCCTGTTTTTCAGGGACATGGTTCGGATCTGGGGTAATGGATACCGGTTCACGTCCAAACAGTTGTCCAGGAAATGAACGCCAAGATGGACCATGGCCGCCAACCGGTCCCAATCCACTTTTTTGCGGGAAACGAACCGCGCCAGGTTGATGGACCCCAACACGCAGGATTCATAAGGCAACAAAGGCTGTTCGCCGCAGGGATTGGTGGCTTCGAGCGGCCCCAGGCCGGGCAGGGGGTTGGCGGCGTTGATCCGGTCGATAAAAATCAATCCGGGGTCCCCGGACAACCAAGCCGCGTCCACGATCCGATCGAACATCTCGGCCGCCAAAGGCCGGTCCATCACCTGGCCTGTCCGGGGGTTGACCAGATCGTACCGTTCCCCTTGGATCAGGGCGGTCATGAAGGGATCGGTTACCGACACGGACAGATTAAAATTCCCATAAGCGCCGGGCCGGGAAATTTTGGCCGCGATAAATTCCCGGATGTCGGGGTGATGAACCGACAAAAGCCCCATGTTGGCGCCCCGCCGCACGCCCCCCTGCTTGATCGTTTCGGTAGTGACATCGAAAACGTTCATGAACGACACTGGCCCGGACGACACTCCGTGGGTGGACTGGACCCGATCGTTGGCCGGCCGAAGGGCCGAGAACGAAAACCCGGTGCCGCCGCCGCTTTTGTGGATCAAGGCGGTATCCCGAACCGCGTCGAAAATGCTTTCGATGGAATCCAGAACGGGCAGAACGAAACAGGCGGAAAGCTGCCCCAGTTCGCGGCCGGCGTTCATCAGGGCGGGGGAATTGGGCAAAAAATCAAGCCGGGCCATGGCCTGGAAAAAGTCGGCGGCGGTTTTTCGAACCGTGTTTTCGCCGCTGAAAGGCCGGTCGGCTTCGGCCGCCGTTTCGGCCACCCGCATAAACATGGCGGAGGGGGATTCCACGACCTTCGAATCCGCCCCTCGCTTGAGATACCGATAGGCCAGAACCGTTCGGGCGTGGGCCGTCAGATGGAGCCGGGGCGTTTGGGGATGGGATGCGTTCGCCATGTCCTGGGGTTTGAATCTCTCCGGATAAGGGATCAGCATGGGGCCGTGGGATACCAGATTTCGACCCTCCAGATACTGTATCCCCCAAATGTGGGGTATCTTTCAAGAAAAAAGTGAGGCGGTTGAAGGGCGGAACGCACGAAACGAAGCGCCCGGAGCATCCGGGAAACCAAGTCGGATCGGAAAAAAAGGGGTCGGGCGTACAACGCGGGATCAGGGGAATTGGGCCAGCACTACGGTGATGTTGTCGACTCCTCCGGCGGCGTTGGCCTGCTGGATCAGCTTTTCGGCCTTGTCTTCCAGCCCGCCGTCCCCTTTGATAACATGGACCATGTCATCTTCATCCACCATGTTATAAAGGCCGTCCGAGCAAAGCAGGAACAGGTCGCCGGGTTCCACGGAATGATAAATGATGTCTTCGGCCACCTTTTCCCGGACTCCCAAAGCCCGGGTCAAAACGTTGGACGGGGCGGAATAAAGGGCTTCCTCTTCGGTCATCACGCCCTGGCGGACCAATTCCTGAGCCAGGGAATGGTCCTGAGTAAGCTGAGTGATCTTGCCGTTTCGGATGCGGTACACGCGGGAATCGCCCACGTGGGCGGTCAACAACGCTTGTTCCCGTTTCAGGATCAGGGCCAGAGTGGTCCCCATGCCCTTACGCTGAGCCGACCCCTGGGCTTCACGGTAGATGCGTTCGTTGGCCCGAACAATGGTTCCGTGCAGCCATTCCACGGGGTTGAAATTGCTTTTGGGCGAGCCGAAAAGCCGCCGCCACCACGATACCTTGGCGCCCAAGGCGGGCAGGTTGGCCGCTTCCCGTGTGACGGTTTCCACGGCCATGGCCGAAGCCACTTCACCGGCGTTGTGTCCGCCCATCCCATCGGCGACCAAAAATAACCCCTGATCCGGCAGGATCAAAAGGTTGTCCTCATTGTTGTCCCGTTTTTGGCCGGGGTGGGTTTTGGCGGCGTACAGGACTTTCATGGATGATCCTTGGGGCCCTGGCCCATGAAAAAGAAAATGCCGATCCGGTGGTTGTAACGCGAAGGGGGAATCACCCCCCGGTCCCCGGCTTCACGCCTACGTAAACGCCACGATGGTCTTGCCCACCTGGAAGGTGTCCCCCACCTTCAGGATTTTTTCTCCTTCCAGTTTCTGGTCGTTGACCTTGACCGAACCGCCGAAAGGCCGCAAGTAGTATTTCCCCTGCTTGGACGTAAGCGTGGCCTCGATCTTATCCAGGAAAAAGCCTTTGATGACCAGATCGCAGGTGTCTTCCTTGCCGATGGTGATCACGTCCCGCTCGATAACCAGTTCGGCCACGTTGGCTTCGCCTTTGAGCACCACCAGTTTCCTGGGGCCCGACGCGCCCGCCGTGCCGGAGGGGGCCGACTGGAAGGCCTTGGCCATGGCTTCGGCGTCCACCATCATGGTGGCCTCCATGTCCATGCCGCCCAATACCTTTTCCACTTCGGCCCGAGGTGAATCCTGGAACTGGAGCTCGAATTTGGCGATATTGATCACGTCGCCCGGCTTGAGCAGCTTGGGTTCCTTGACCGGTTCGCCGTTCAGGAACGTGCCATTGGAACTGCCCATGTCGTTGAGCGTGTATCCCTGCTCGGTGCAGACGATCTCGGCATGCCGCCGGGAAATAGCCGGGTTGTCGATCTTGATGTCGCAATCCGGCACGCGGCCAATGACCACTTTGCCCTTGCCGAGAAGGAACTTGTCTAACTCCCTGCCCTTGAGGGATAGGATCAGTCTGGCCATGCCTTGCCCCTTGAAGAACGTGATTGGTTTCGGAGCGCGTCCCCGGACCGGTTCAGTCTGAAGAATCACGGCCGCTGGACCGGACTCCCAAGGCCCCGCCGGGTCGGGGCGGCCACCGGGCGTACAACCGCCACGAGCATTTAATATCATAAATTCCCCTGAAAAGTCAATGCCATTTACACCACGGCCCAGGAATGGAGCGCCGCCGGAGGTTGGAGGGTTTTATGCGGGGCTTCGGATGGGCGATGCTCCGGGCGGCCATTTTGGAAGTGCTCGGTTTGAGCGTAAGGGTAGAGGTGTGGTGAAAAAACATCATCCGGTTCAATATGCGTGGTTTTTTATCCACACTCCCGCCCGCGTGGTTAGGTGGAGGTGGACAGCCAAAGACGTTGGCATGCTTCTCCCGTGGACAGCGGCTTCCTTGGAGCATAAAAAGCAATATGGCTCCGAGCCCCGGTTTCGGTCCGGGTTTGGGTAAAAAAATGCGGCTGCACGCGAAGAAGTTGACGCGGCTTTTGCGATTGGCATGCTCCTTGCTCAAACAACGACTCGGAAGAGAGTGGGCGCTCTTTTCCAGGGGGCTTGACATTCCCGCTGGGAATGTGGTAAAAGCCCCATTCCAAAGGGAGCATTCGCCCCCTATGGAAAGGGAGGTTCGGAAAAAGGGCAACGGGTTGATTTGAGCGAGGAGAAAAGGGGCCCCGTAAGGGGCGAGTTTTTGGGTGGTTTTTTTCCATCGTCGCCCGTGGCGGCGAAGAGGAGCGAATTCAATGGGCAAAAAATGGATGATCCTGACCCTGGCGATGTTGCTGGCCCTGGCCTTCACGGTCCCGGCCGCGGCGGAAACCAAGGTCGACTTTTCCGGTTCCTATCGGGTCCGGGCCTGGTACGTGACCAATCTGAACATGGTGGCTGAAGGCGATTGGGATGCTTCCAAGGCGGAACCCGAAAACAGCGTGCATGCCAACAAATCTTCCTGGTTCGATCATCGTTTGCGCATCGCCACCAAGTTTATGCCGAGCGAAGCGCTGACCCTGAACATGGACCTGAACCTCGACGGCAATGCGTGGGGCACGCAGCAGTGGACCACCAGCTACCGTCGGTCCGCCAACCTGGGTGGCGCCGGTGGCACCACCGCCAACGTCGTTTCGGGCAACCCGTACTTGGGCGGCAACGATCAGGATGACGGCGCGTACTTTGAAGTTCGTCATTACTATATGACCATCATGAGCAACTTCGGCAAGTTCGACCTGGGTCGGATGCCGGGCGGCAACGCCGGTTTGGCGGCTCTGGGCTATAGCGGTTCCGACTTCTGGCCGGCCGAAGTGTTCGACAGCGTGAACCCGCGCGATCGGATCAAGTACACCTTCAAGCAGGGCGACTTTGCTTTGATGGCCGTGTACGAAAAGAAACTGGAACGCGACCAGGCTCTGGGTAATACTGCTGGCCGTACCAACAAATACGACGCCGACTGGGATGAGTTCTCCGTGACCCCGATCTACAAGTGGGGCACCGGCGGCGCCACCATGACCATTCTGTATGTTCGCAACAACAGCAACATCCGCGACTTCCGGGCGACCGGCGCGGCGCCTGCAACCTGGTCCGGCGTGGCCAACGCCATGGCCTTCTGGTGGCACACCACGAACGTGGAATGGGTTGACGTTGACCTGTTTGCCTTCAACCCCGCCGTGGTGCAGAATTTCGGTCCCTTCGGGATTCACGCCGAATTGATGTACCAGACCGGCTCCTTGAACTTCAACGAAACTCAGGGCCTCAAGTCCGCTGACTACGTAAACTCGATTGATCTGGAAGGCTTGGCTTTCTACATCGACGGCACCTACAACTACGGCCCCGGCCTGGTTGGCTTGCAGTACTTCTACGCCACCGGCGACGAAGACGGCCGCGACACCAAGATCGACGGTGTGGCCGCTTCCGGCGCGGACTTCGTGCCCTTCATGCTGGCCTACGACGTGGGTATCGCTCCCGCGTGGGGCGCCACTCCTTGGGTCTCCACCACCCGTGACGGCTCCACCGCGCAGGGCGTGTCCAACGCCGCCAATCAGTGGATGCTGGGTGTGTGGGTGGACCACAGCCTGACCGAGGACATCATGTTCCACGCCGCTTATGGCTACATGAACATCCTGCACCCCGGCCAGTACTATGACGGCTACGTGGACGCCGTGAACGACATCGACAGCCACTTCGGTCAGGAAATCGACCTGGGCGTGAAGATCAACCTGATGCCGAACTTGACCTTTAATTCGGACTTCGGTTACTTCATCCCCGGCGACTACTGGAAGGGTGGCCGGACCCGTCCCGAAACCGGTTTTTCAGAAGTGGGCAGCGGTTGGGGCTGGGTGAACACCCTGACCCTCAGCTTCTAATGAACTCTTAACGCCCAAATACCCGACCTCCCTCACCGCCCCGGGGCCTCCGCTTCGGGGCGGTGTTTTTTGGGGCCGCTTTCGCGACGGCCTTCCTTACCCTAACGACTCCGGATGCCGCTGAACTCCCCAACAACAACACGATAATATCATTTCATCATTGAAATTTTTAAAACCCCAGGGGCCACTCTTTGCTGAACCGCGGCGTTTCCAACACCTCTCCCCGACCTCTCCCCTGGGATCCGGGGCTTAGCCCAGGATCCCAGGGGAGAGGGGAAGTACATCTTAAACAACCAATTGAATATCAACGAGAAATTTGAATTCGTATAAAGAAATTCATTTTTCGTATAGGTACCGATACCGGAAGCGGGTTTTTATCTTTCCCCTCGCCCCCCTTGGGGGAGAGGGCGGGGTGAGGGGTTTTTTTGGTTCATCGCTGTTTGGTGTGGGTAACTGGGGACCGGGAAAAGACCAGAAGTGAAAGAAAAAAGAAAATCGTTGTCAGCTTCACCCGTAACAACTTGATATAATACAGCATTTTATGGATATGGCGCGGCGGTCACCCTTTTTTTCTCTTTCACTTCTACTATTCGTCCATTCAAAACAGCGAAGAGCCGGTTTTTTTATAATGGAAACTCTTGGTGCTCGGTCAGGGATGGCAAGGTCCATTTGTAACATTTCAACGCGGAAACAGGATGCGGCTCCGCCCGCCCGCGATCGAACGGATCGAAGCGTGGCAGGACCCCCTGCTTTTTTTCATGGAAACAGAGATGTAGCTTGGGGAAACGGAAAGGGGCCGCAGTCGGCTCCCCCCGCCGATTGTATCGGGATTTAAACCACTTGAGCGATCAGGCCTTTCAGATACCAGGATTCCGGAAACGATAGGCGGACCGGATGGTCCGGGCTCTGGGTCATGCGGGCCAGAACCAGCACGTCCCGCCGGGCATCCAACCCCGCGCCGAATACAATTTTCTGGAACAAGTCCGCGTCGATGCCCGCGGAGCACGAAAAGGTAGCCAGAGTGCCTCCCGGCCGGAGCAGCTTCATCGCCAGCAGATTGATGTCCTTATACGCCCTGGCCGCACGTTCCGCCTGAGACCGGGTAGGGGCCAGCTTGGGTGGGTCCAAAACCACCAGATCGAACGTTCGGCCCTGATCTCTCAATTTACGGAGCACCTGAAAGGCATCGGCCACGATCTTGTCATCCACCGATGCGTCTAAACTATTAAGTTCCAGATTCCGATCGCCCAGAGCCGCCGCCCGGGCCGATGATTCCACCCGTAGAACCGACGCCGCGCCTGCTTTGAGAAGGTGAACGGCAAACGCTCCGGTATAGGAAAAAACATCCAGCGCCTGGACGCCCGAGGCGTATCGGGCAACCTGGGCCCGGTTTTCCCGTTGATCGAGAAAGAACCCGGTTTTTTGCCCGCCCACCAGGTCCACCTGAAAGATCAACCCATTTTCCTCGATCACAAGGTCTTCCGGCGGGCGGGCGCCGTATAGAAGCCCGCCGGCGGAGCCCAACCCTTCCAGAGCCCGGTTTTCCTGGTCCGACCGTTCCCACACACCCAGAGCCCCCGTTCGTTCCGCGAGAAATCGGGCGATCTGGTCCTTGATCCGGTCCACTCCGGGCGTTTGGGCCATGAGGGTGATGTACCCGCTGTACCAATCCGCCACCAGGCCGGGGAGTCCGTCCGCTTCACCGAAAACCAAACGGCAGGCCGACCGTTCGAGGAGAAGGCCGAAACCACGTCGGCGGTGGATCGCGGCTTCAATCCCGACCTGCCACCAGGCTTCATCCACCCGGGCGGATTCATCGAAATCCAACAACCGAAGGGCGATGCGTGAAGCCGAATAATGACCCCAGGCCAGAAAACGGCCGGTTTCGTCCATCACCCGAACCACATCACCGGGCTCCGGGGACCCCTCCAGCCGGCCCACCCCCCCGGAAAAAACCCATGGGTGCCGACGATCGGCCGCCTTGGTCGCCTGCTTGTTCAGATATGCTTTCATGAACCTTGTACTGCCTGATCGCCCAAAAAAAAGCAAGGGGCCCGTTCATTCCGAGGCCGGCTTCTGCTATGGTGAAAATTGGAAGGATGTTCGATCTGGAGTCCGGTCAATGGAAAGGAAGGACTTCCGGCGCGTTTTCGTGCTGGGCGTTGTCGTTCTGGGTATGCTGGTCCCGCCGCTGGCGCACGCTGGAGGCCTCCCCGCGGATCCCGGGACGCTTGCGGCGTTGGACCACGCCTTGGAACTCTGGAGCCAAAGAGATGGATTCCGAGCCGAAGGCGAGGCCAAGCGTTTTTTGTTCTATCATCCGGAGCATCCCAGTGCGGACGAAGCACGCCGCTTGCTGGCCAGCATTCAGCAACGGATGAAAGGGATGGGTCCCCCTACGGCCGACGGCCCCTGGGGTCTAACCCGGTTGGGGCCTCGCCCGGCTGATTCGGAAGGATCGGGCCGGGCGGTGGCGGCCATGATCCGGTTTTACCAGAATCATTTGCGTACTTTCCGCCGGCCGGGCGGGCATTGCCCCATGCACCCCAATTGTTCCGAATTCGCCCTTCAAGCGGTTCGTAAACACGGGACCTTTTTGGGGGCGTTCATCTATGTGGATAGGATGTGGCGCGAATTCACCGAAGCTGGCCAACCCCCGTTGATCCAAGTGGGAGGCCGGTGGAAACATCCGGACCCTTTGGAAAAAAACGATTGGTGGCTGAATTCCGGAAAGGACGGCGGGCGCCGATGAAACACCTTGGGCTGATTCTGACGATTCTGCTTTCTCTAAGCCTACTTTCTTCACCGGCCGCAGCCGGGAACGCCGGCGAGGTGCTGGATTTCGCCCGTCATCTATTCGACCAGGGTGATTGGTTTCGGGCCGTTACCGAGGCCAAGCGTTTCCTTTTTCTGGCGCCTCAGGACCCTCGGCGGCACGAAGCTCATTTACTCATGGGCCGGGCTCATTTCGAAGCCGGCCAGTTTGAACCCGCCATGGCGGATTTTTCCCTGGTGGTCCGGCAGACGGACCGCCCGGAACTGGCCGCCCAGGCCCTGCTCGACCAGGGGTCCGTACTGGAACGGTACCGGGGTTTGAATGAGGCCATTCTATATTATCAGGATTTGGCTGAAGGTTCAGACCTGCCCCATGGCCAGGACGCCGAAGTCCGGAACATCGCCCGGATGCGGATGGGCTGGCTGCTCATGAAGGAAGGCCGGTTCGACGAAGCCCGGAGTTCCTTTGGAGCGGTAAGCCCGGATCACAAACTCGGTTCGGCCGCCCGGTCTTTGGCCGAAAAAACCTACGAAGCCGAGCACTTGGACTACAAATCCCCCCGAACGGCGGGCACTCTGTCGGCCGTTTTGCCCGGCGCGGGGCAGTTGTACGTGGGCCGGCCCACGGATGCCGCTCTGGCTTTCGGCCTGAACGCGGCCTTTCTATGGGGGGCCATTGAATCGTACCAGGACGAAAACTGGGCGGCGTTCGCCGTGTTGGGCGTCATGGAGATCACGTGGTACGGCGGCAACATCTACAACGCCGTGAATGGCGCCCACCGGCACAATCAGGACCAGCGCGACCGGTTGATCCAAAGGCTCCAGAAGGAATACGGCTTGACCGTGGGAGTCACCTCCACCAGCCAAGGACCGGCCCTGGCCCTTGGGTTTCGCTTTTAAAAATAACGCCCCAAACGTGGAGTGTGGTTCCAGACGAAGCCCCCTTGGCCCCAGAAAGCCAAGAGCTCCACGGCCATGAATCAAAGAAACAGCGGCACGAAATCGAATCGGTCCACGTCCACCAGCCCCCGGTCGGTCAGCCTCAGGTGGGGGATCACGGGCAGGGCCAGAAACGAAAGGGCCATGAAGGGCGATGCCATCCGGCACCCGAGGGTTTGGGCCGCGTGGTCGAGCTTTTCGTGATCCCGGGCGGCTTGGGCCGCTGTTCCGGCCGAGATCAACCCCGCCACCGGCA
>JAGVGV010000341.1 GCA_020056895.1 Deltaproteobacteria bacterium | reverse complement strand
GAACCCGGCCGGCGCCGCGCCGTCCCATTCCTGATCGCCGCCGTCCAAGGCATGGGGCCAAAAACGCCATGAGCTACATCGATCCGATCCTCAAATACAGCCGCATTTTCACCCTGCTCATGCTGGTTCTGCCCGTGGTGGCCGGCACATACGCGTACCAATCCATCCCCAAGGAAGGCGAACCCGAAATCACCGCGCCCATCGCCATCGTGGTCACCACGTACGCGGGCGCGTCTCCGGGTGAAATTGAAAACCTGGTCACCAACCCGCTGGAAGAAGCCCTAACCGACCTTAAAAACGTGAAGGAAATGCGGTCTTCGTCCGCCGAAAGCGTTTCCGTGGTGGTGGTCGAATTCGATCCGGACGCGGACGTGGACCGGAGCATCCAAAAGGTGCGGGAAAAGGTTACCGACACCCGGAGCGATCTGCCCGAGGGCGTGGACGATCCCAAGGTCGAAGAAATCACCTTGTCCGAACTGCCCATCCTGATTCTTTCCGTGAAGGGCGACGTGGACCCGATCCAGCTCAAGAGGTTGGCCGAAAAAGTGGCCGACGAGCTCGAACTGTTGCCCGAAGTCCTGTCCACGGATGTCACGGGTGGCCGGACCCGGGAGATTCAGGTGTATTGCGACCCGGCCAGGCTGACGCAGTACGGCCTGACGGTCCTGGACGTGTATCAGGCCATCGGCCGGTCCGACGTGAACATCCCCGCCGGTCTGGTGGATGTCACCACTCGGCGGCTGCTCCTGAGGACGTTGACCGAAATCAAAAACGTGAAGGATTACGAACGGATTCCCATCATCGAACAAGGCGATCGGGTGGTGACGGTGGGCGACGTGGCCCGCGTGGTGGACGGTCACGAAGAGGAAATCACCTATTCCCGAGTAGACCTCGAACCGGCGGTGTCCATCGCCGTGAAAAAAAGGACCGGCGCCAATATCCTTCAGGCCGTGGACAAAGTCCGCGAAAGGGTCCGCCAGATCGAAAAAACCCTGCCCCGGGGGGTGACCATGGTCACCACGGCGGATCAGGGCAAGTTCGTCCGGCAGGGCTTTGATATCATGAGCAACAACGCCGTCACCGGCCTATTGGTGGTGGTCATCGTGCTCTATTTCGCCATGGGCCTCCGGAATGCCCTCATTACCGCCACGGCGATTCCCCTGTCCGTCCTGTTCACCTTCATCTTCATGAAAATATTCGGGATCACCAACAACAACATGGTCCGGTTTTCCCTGGTTTTGTGCATAGGCATGGTGGTGGACAACGCCATCATTGTGGTGGAAAACGCATATCACCATTACCAACTGGGCAAGGACCGGATTACCGCCGTGCGGGACGGCGTGGCCGAAATCGCCATGCCCGTCACCGCCGCCACGTTAACCACTCTGGCCGCCTTCGTCCCAGTGCTTTTGATGACCGGCACCACCGGCGAATACATGCGGTACCTTCCACATACCGTCAATCTGTCGCTGTCGTCCTCCCTGCTGGTGGCCCTGGTCGGCACCCCGCTGGTGCTGGCCTGGTTCATGAAGCGGACAATGAAAGACGGCCACATCGTGCGGCCCGAGGAGAACCTGCCCCGTTTGAAAAGAATGTACGTGGTCTGGGTGGCTCGGGCCATGAACCATCCCTGGCTGGTGGTGTTACTGTCCCTGACCGCCCTTTTCTGGGCCATGGGGGTGGTGGGGGTGGACCTGGGCCAGGTCCGGCAAAAGGCGGGGGCGGCCGCGGCCCAGGCTTTGGCCGCCGTCGGCCTGGGCCGGGTGGAAGTGGAAATGTTTCCGGACATCGATTTCGATTACGTGTACATAACTATTGAAACTCCGCCCGGAACAGACGTGGACATCACCGAACAGGTCGCGGCCCGGATCGAAGGGATCGTCAGAGAAAAGGTTCCCGAAGCTGTCCGAGTGGTCTCCACCATCGGGTACCGGGGGGCGAGCGCCTTTGAAATCCGGGCCGGCGAAGGGGCGAGTTCCGATTTCGCCGAAATCACCGTGGAGCTCACGGACGGCAAGGAATACGCCCGGCCGACGCACAAGGAAATCCAGGCGAGGATCCGGCCGCTGATCGACCAGATCCCCGGCGCCAACATCCGGTTTCGGCCCTTGGCCTGGGGGCCGCCCCAGTCCGCGCCCATCGTGGTGAAAATTCTGGGGCCGGACGTGGAGGAACTTAGGCGAATATCCGCTCAGGTCAAGGACATCCTGGCCCGTATCCCCGGATCGGACGACATCAAGGACGACTTTTCCGCCGCCCCGCCCGAGCTGGTGGTCGAGATCGACCGGGCCGCCGCCGCCACCCTAGGCGTCCCTTTGGACCAGGTGGCCACCAGCCTTCGGGCCGCCACGGCCGGTTTGGACGTTCGGGATTTTCGCGACGAACAGGATGTTTCCAAGAAATACGATCTGGTGGTTCGATACGAACCCGGAGCCCGGTTATCACCGGACATGCTGGACCAGGTTCGCATCCGGTCCCAAACCGGGGCCCTGGTCCCTCTGGCCAATTTCGCCCGGTTCCACCAGGGCGCCGGCGTCAATGCCATCCGGCATACCGACCGCCGCCGGGTGGTCCGCGTATCGGCTCAAAACCAGGGCCGGTCCGCGGTGGAGATTTCCACCGAATTCCAGGAAAAACTGAAAAAGGTGACCCTCCCGCCAGGGTACCAGTTCGATTTCGCCGGTGATTTCCAGGAAACCCAGGAATCCTTCGCCAGCCTGAAACTGGCGTACCTGGTGGCGGTCATCCTTATTTTCACCTTGTTGGTGGCCCAGTTCAATTCCTATTTCCAGCCCTTCGCCATCATGACCGCTCTGCCGTTGTCCGTGGTCGGGGCCATGTTCGGCCTGTTGATTACCGGCAACAATTTTTCCATTATGAGTTTCGTGGGATTGGTGGGCCTGACAGGCATCGTGGTCAATGATTCCATCGTGCTGGTGGACTGCATCAACCGGAACCGGGAGGAGGGCAAGGGCATTTTTGACGCCGTTCTTCTGGCCGGCCAACAGCGGCTCAGCCCCATCCTCTCCACCACCATCACCACCGTCGGCGGGCTCGCCAGTCTGGCCATTACGGACAAATTATGGGAGGGGCTGGGCGTGGTAATCATGTTCGGCATCAGCACGGCCACCGTGTTGACTCTGGTGATTGTACCGGTGATGTACACCTTGTTCGAGGCGCTGGGGTGCCAGGTCATGACCGCCTTCTTCGGCCCCCGCTTCAAGGAAGCGCCGACGGGCCGGGCTTTTTACTACACCCGCCGCCGATGGGCCTGGCTGGTGGCGGCCTTGATCCTGGGCCTCCAGACCCTGGTGCTGGCGGGCGGCATCCCCGCCTTTCTTCCCGGTTTCGTCCAGGAATACCGAAGCACGGCGATCCTGGCCCCCACGGCGCTCAAGGTGTTCATCGAAGGATTGGTTTTTTATTTGGTTTTCGGCGTCAGGGCTCTGGCCGCCGTGCTGCTTTTGGTTTCGCCTTCATTGTTGGGGCTAATGTACCTGATGAATCGGCGGAGCCGGGAAGGGTACTTCGTGGATGTTACGCCGGCTGGTTTGACCCTAACGTCGCCTACCGAACGGATATCCTACGCGGCCGGGGAACTTTCGCGGCTTCGGTACGACCGGTTCAGGAATCGGATCACGTTTTGGATCGGCCGGCGAAAGGTGCGGATCCGGAACGTGGTGGAAACCAAAAAGTTCGCGGCCAAAACGCCGCTTTTGTCCTGGCTGTTCACTCCGGCCCCCGCCCGGTCCCGTATCCGAACCGCCACGAAAGAGCTATTCGAGGCCTTGAGCCGGTTGGGAGAAGGGACCGGCAACGCGGCCCGGTAAGAATCCCGTTTCGGGAGACGGACCTTCTCGCCCCTCGGAACGGATCACGCCACGATCCACCCATCTCGCCTCATTTGGAAACTGAGTCATCCCACGATTCGGGCATCCGATCATTGCCGGAGGGTTGGGGATCGTGGTATCATCCGTCTGAAAAAATCATTCGTTAACGGAGGAGGAAACACATGCTGGGCACCACCGTGATCGAATATCTGTTGGTAACGCAAAAAAACAACCCCATGGCCACGGGCGCCTTCACCCGGCTGCTCAACGGCATCATCGTGGCGGCCAAGGTCATCCAACGCGAAGTGGCCAAAGCCGGCCTGGTGGACATTCTGGGGTACGCCGGCCGCCAGAACGTCCAGGGCGAACAGGTTCAAAAGCTGGATGATTTCGCCAACACCACCATGATCAACCGGCTGCAGGCATCGGGCGAGGCCTGCGTTTTGGCCAGCGAGGAAGTGGCCGACCTTATCGAGATTCCTCCCAAGTTCAAAAAAGGCAATTACGCGGTGATTTTCGATCCTCTGGACGGCAGTTCCAACATCGACGTCAACGTGAGCATCGGCACTATTTTCAGCATTTACCGCCGAGTGACCAGCGGCGACGGCGACGGCACCCTCGAAGACCTGCTCCAGCCCGGGTACAAGCAGGCCGCGGCCGGATACATCATTTACGGGTCGTCCACGGTATTGGTGCTGTCCGCGGGCAACGGCGTCCATGGCTTTACCATGGACCCCAGTTTGGGCGAATTCATCCTGTCTAACGAAAACATCCAGATTCCCGAACGGGGCAAGGTGTTTTCGGTCAACGAAGGGAATTACAACTTCTGGGATGATGGGGCTCGCAAATACGTGGATTACATTAAAAATCCCGCCGCCGATCACAAGCGGATTTACAGCGGCCGGTACATCGGGTCTCTGGTGGCCGATTTCCACCGCAACCTGTTGCAGGGCGGGATTTTCCTGTATCCCGCCGATCACAAGGACCCCCGCAAGCCCAAGGGCAAACTCCGGCTGATGTGCGAAGCCAACCCCATGTCCTTCATCGTGGAACAGGCGGGCGGCGCGGCGTCCACCGGCGACCAGCGGATCCTGGACATCGTTCCCGAAGAGCTTCATCAGCGGGTGCCGCTCATCATCGGCAGCAAGAAGGACGTGGAAACCTTCGTCGATTTTCACCGGGGCCAGCGGTAAGATAGAATCCGAACGTCCGGCGAGGGGGCCGCGGGCCCTGTCGCCGGGTGCAGCTTTGTGAAGAATGGCGCGAATTCATGCTCGTTTTGGGAATTGAAACCTCGTGCGATGAAACCGCCGCCGGCGTGGTATTGGACGGACGGCGGGTTCTTTCCAGCGTGATCCACACGCAGTTCGATCTCCACGGACCGTACGGCGGCGTGGTGCCCGAACTGGCCTCGCGGCGGCACGTGGAGGCGGCTCTGCCCGTAATCCAGACCGCCTTGAGCCAGGCCGGCATCGAGCTGAAAGACCTGGCGGGACTGGCCGTGTCCCAGGGCCCGGGGTTGGTGGGCGCTCTTTTGGTGGGGCTCAATTTGGCCAAGGGCGTCTCGTTCGCCTCGGGACTCCCCCTGGCCGGCGTGAACCACCTGGAAGCCCATGCGGCGGCCGGTTTTCTGGAGCTCGAAACCGGTGATTTTCCGGTGGCGGCCCTGGTGGTTTCGGGCGGGCACACCAATTTTTATTGGATCAAAAGCCCGCTTTCGTTCGAACTATTGGGGCGGACGCGGGATGACGCGGCGGGCGAGGCTTTCGATAAGGTAGCCAAATTGATGGGGCTGGGGTATCCAGGGGGCCGAGTCATCGACGAACTGGCCGGCCGAGGAAACCCCGATCGTTTTGAACTGCCCCGGCCCATGATCGGTCAAGGTCTGGATTGTTCCTTTTCTGGCCTAAAAACGGCCGTGCTCCAACTGGTCCGGGCCCGGTGGGGCCTGGAACCTGCACCTGAAACGGATTTGGCGGACCTGGCCGCTTCGTTCCAGGCGGCGGTGGTGGATGTTCTGGCCGCCAAGATCGATCGGCTGCTGGTCCGGCGGCGGGTGGGCGCGTTCATTCTGGCCGGCGGCGTGGCCGCCAATAGGGGTTTGAGGGCGCGGGTTCAGGCGCTGACGAAAAAACGGGGCGTCCGGCTGGTGCTGCCGCCGGTAACCCTCTGTACGGACAACGGGGCCATGATCGCGGCCCTGGG
>JAGVGV010000611.1 GCA_020056895.1 Deltaproteobacteria bacterium | reverse complement strand
TACCGGGACCTCGATCATCTGAAGGAAACCTTTCTGGCCTTCATCAATCGGGTGCCCTTTTACGGCGCGGCGGTGATCTGTCTGGCCGACCCCAACGTGCAGGCCCTGATCCCCGATATCCGGAAACGGTACCGGACCTACGGGCTTTCCGTTCAGGCCGACGTGTACGCCACCGACATGCAGACTCTGGCCTGGGGCAGCCGGTACCAGTTGGTGGTTCGGGGCGAAAAAAAGGGGCCGGTGGAAATCCGAATGCCCGGCCGGCACAACGTGCTCAACAGCCTGGCCGCGGTCGGCGTGGCGCTCGAACTGGAAATCCCCCTGGAAGCCGTGACCCGGGGCCTGCTCCGAGTGGGCGGAATCCACCGCCGGTTCCAGAAAAAGGGCGAGGCCCGGGGTATTGACGTTCTGGACGATTACGGCCACCACCCCACGGAAATCCGGGCCACCCTGGCGGCCCTTCGCGAATGCTACCCGGACCGGCGGCTGGTGGTTCTGTTCCAACCGCACCGGTACAGCCGGACTCAGGCCTTGGCGCACGAATTCGCCACCGCCTTCAACCAGGCCGACCAGTTGGTCATCACCGAAATTTACGCGGCCAGCGAAAAACCCATCCCCGGCGTCAGCGGGGAAGGCCTGACCGAAACCGTCCGGCGACACGGCCACCACCGGGCCCTGTTCGAACCCGATGTAACCCTGCTCCACGAGCGGGTGATGGAATGGCTCCAGCCCGGCGACGTGGTTCTGACCCTGGGCGCGGGCAACATCACCAAGGTGGGGGAACGGCTGTTGGAGGCGCTCCGGAAATGAACAACGAAGCCCGCAAAGCCCTGGAATCCCTGGCCGCCGGCTGGCTGGTCTTCGGCATCCCCTTGTCCGAACTGACCACGTACCGTCTGGGCGGACCGGCCGAAGCTCTGGTGGAACCCGATTCCCTGGCCGATCTGGCCGCGGTTCGGAGTCTGATCCGGGACCTGGGCCTGGATTGGTTCACCCTGGGCGGCGGGAGCAACGTTTTGGTTCGGGACGGCGGGTTCGATGGAGTGATTGTCCGGTTGGGCCGGACCTTCGGGGATCTGGTGGCGGGACCGGAGGAAGGCGGCCGCCGATGGGTGGAAGCCGGCGCTTCGGTCCGGACGCCGGAACTCCTTGCCCTGGCCTGCCGCGAAGGTTTGGCCGGCCTTGAATTTTTGGCCGGGATTCCGGGCTGGCTGGGCGGGGCTCTGGCCATGAACGCCGGGACGAGGGAAGGCGGCGTGGCCCGGGCGGCCGCCTGGATCGAATTCATGGACCCGGATGGACGGGTCCACCGGATTTACGATGACGATATCCGGGCCGAATACCGCCGGCTTTTCCTGCCGCCCGGCGCCATCATCACCCGGGCCGCGTTCCATTTGGTCGGGCAGGACCCCGAACGGGTGTCGGGCCGGGTCCGGGATGCCTTGGAACGGCGGAAGGAAAGCCAGCCCCGAGGCGTTCGTTGCGCGGGCTGCGTGTTCCGGAACCCGGCGGGCGAATTCGCCGGCCGGTTGATCGACCGGGCCGGTCTCAAGGGGCTTTCCGAAGGCAAGGCCTGGATATCGGAAGTGCACGCCAATTTCATCGTCCACCGGGGAAAAGCCACGGCGGCGGAAATCCTCACGCTCATCGACCGGGCTCGGACCGAAGTCCGGTCCCGTTTCGGAGTGGACCTGGAAACCGAGATCGTGATTCTGGGGCGGGACGAACCGGGGGAGGAGGGGGCATGAAACAGCGTTCGGGAATGGGCATGAAGGACCGGTTGGGGTTGATGGGCAAGTCCAATCGGTATCGGGCTCCGGCCCGTCGGTCCGTCGCGGGCCGTTCCTCCGGAACCGGCGCTTTTCTGGGCAAAGTCCTGGTCCGGCTGGGCCGGCTGGCTTTCAGCGGCGTGTTCGCGGCGGCCCTGGTCCTCAGCCTGTCCGTGGGCTTGGTCATGGGGTACCGGTACCTCCTTTCCAGCGATTATTTCACGGTCCGCAAGGTGGTGCTTTCGGGGCTTTCCCGCGTGACTCGCGAAGACGTTTTGTGGCGGACCGGTCTGGATCGGCCGGCCAACGTGTTGAGCCTTCGGCTTTCGGCCATGGCCGCGGCGGTCCGGGGCATCCCCTGGGTGCAGGACGTGACCGTAACCCGCCAACTGCCCGACACCATCGTCATCAGCGTTCAGGAACGGCGGGTGCGGGCTCTGGTGAGTCTGGACCGGCTTTACTACGTGGACGACCAGGGCGTGCCCTTCAAGGCGGTGGAACCCGAGGAACGGCCCAACCTGCCGGTCATCACCGGTTTTTCCCGGGCCGATCTGACTGAACGACGGGATCGGAACCGGCGCGATCTGGACGAATTGTTCGCTCTATTGGAAGTGCTGGCCGAACGCAACGACCAATTCCGTTTGGAAAACGCTTCGGAACTCAATTACGATCCGGTCCGGGGCATGACCTTGTTCACGCGGGAGGAACGGATCCAGGTCAAAGTGGGTCTGGGGGATTATCGGGCCAAGTTCAAGCGGCTGGGCCGTGTGATGGCGCACCTGAAAATCGGGGGGCAGGCGGACGGCGTCAGCTACGTGAATCTGGAGAGCAGTCCGCGGGTGGTGGTCCGAAAGGCCGCCGCGGATGAAGGGAGGGGGGCATGAACGGTTTAGGGCGCGAAACGTCGGGGGGCTTTTCCGTTCCGGGGCCGGAGCGGGATGGTCCGGCGGGGTTCGCTTCGGATGAAGGAGGCGGACCATGGGCCATTTGATTGTCGGCCTGGACATCGGCACCACCAAAATCTGTTCGGTGGTGGGCGAAATGAACAATTCGGGCGGCGTGGACATCGTGGGCATCGGCATGCATCCGTCGGTGGGTCTGCGTAAAGGCGTGGTCGTGAACATCGACCGCACCGTGGATTCCATCAAACGGGCCGTGGAAGAGGCCGAACTGATGGCCGGTTGCGAAATTTCCAGCGTGTACGCGGGGATCGCCGGCGGCCACATCAAGGGCTTCAATTCCCACGGAGTGATCGCCGTAAAAAGCCGCGAAGTAACGCCGGCCGACCTGGAACGAGTGCTCGAAGCGGCCCGGGCCGTGGCCATTCCCATGGACCGCGAAGTCATCCACACCATTGCTCAGGAATACATCGTGGATGACCAGGACGGCATTCAGGACCCCATCGGCATGTCCGGTGTGCGGCTCGAAGCCAAGGTTCATATCGTCACCGGCGCGGTCACCTCGGCCCAGAATATCATCCGCTGCGCCCACAGCGCCGGCTTGGACGTGTGCGACATCGTGCTCGAAAGCCTGGCCTCCTCCGAAGCGGTGCTGACCCAGGAAGAAAAAGACCTGGGCGTGGCCCTCATCGATTTCGGCGGCGGCACCACGGACCTGGCCATTTTCAGCCAGAACAGCATCAAGCATACGGCGGTTCTGGCCTTGGGCGGAACGAATCTGACCAACGACATCGCCATCGGCCTCCGCACGCCCATGAGCCACGCGGAGGAGATCAAGAAAAAATACGGCTGCTGCCTTTCCAGCCTGATCGATCCCGAAGAGATCATCGAGGTCGAAAGCGTGGGCGGCCGTCAGTCCCGCACCTTGAGCCGTCAGGTGCTGGGAGAAATACTGGAACCTCGGGTCGAAGAGATTTTCGCCCTGATCCAGCGCGAAATCATCCGGTCCGGGTTCGATGACCAGATCACCAGCGGCGTGGTGATCACCGGCGGCGGCGCCCTGTTGGAAGGCGTGCCCGAAGTGGCCGAGCAGATTTTCGATCTGCCCGTTCGCCGGGGTTTTCCCAAGGAGGTGGGGGGCCTCACCGACGTTATCAATTCGCCGATGTACGCCACCGCGGTCGGCCTGGTCCTGTACGGGGTCAAACAAGAAGGGGGCCAGGCGGAAAAGGTCTTTCGCATCCGGCAGAAAAACATTTTCAACCGAGTGGCCGGCCGCATGAAGAAATGGTTCAAGGACGTCATTTAACCCGATTTTTCCAAAGGGAGGGGAAAGATCATGGAGTTCGAATTCGTGGATACCGGTCGCGCGGCCAAGATCAAGGTCGTGGGCATTGGCGGGGCAGGCAACAACGCCATTGATAACATGATCGTGTCCGGCTTGGAAGGCGTGGCCTTCGTCGCCGCGAACACCGATCTTCAGGACCTCGAAGACTCGAAGGCGCCCATGAAGCTCCAGCTTGGCCCCGAATTGACCAAGGGCCTGGGGTGCGGCGCGGACCCGTCCGTGGGCCGGGATTCGGCCCTCGAAAACGTGGATCAGATCCGCGAAGTGCTTTCGGACAGCGATATGGTCTTCATCACCGCCGGCATGGGCGGCGGCACCGGCACCGGCGGCGCCCCCGTGGTGGCCGAAACCTTGCGCGAACTGAAAAATCCGCCCCTGGTGGTGGCCGTGGTCACCAAGCCGTTCCTGTTCGAAGGCGGCCGGCGGATGCGGCAGGCCGATGAGGGCATCAACCTTCTTCGGCAGTACGCCGATACCATCATCACCATTCCCAACGACCGCCTGATGTCCATGGCGCCTCGGGGCTGCACCATCAAGGACGCTTTCAAAATGGCCGACGACGTTCTGCTGCAGGCCGTCAAGGGCGTGTCCGATCTGATCCTTCTCCGGGGTTACGTGAACGTGGACTTTCGCGACGTGAAAACGGTGATGAGCTACCGGGGACAGGCGCTGATGGGCACGGGCCTGGGTAACGGGCCGGATCGGGCCGTGGCCGCGGCGCAGCAGGCCATCAGCAGCCCGCTTTTGGAGGATGTGTCCATCGAAGGCGCCCAGGGCGTTTTGATCAATATTTCGTGCTCGGAAAACAACGTGACCCTCGAAGAGGTGAACGACGCTTGCAGCTTGATCCAGAAGGAAGCCCATCCGGACGCCAACGTGATCTTCGGCGTGGCCTGGGACAACAGCCTGGAAGACAAGCTCCGCATCACCGTCATCGCCACCGGCATCGGCGAAAAGGTGGCCCGGGAACGGCCCGTTCAAGAGCGGCGGGAAGAACGCCGGGACGGCCGGACTCATTTGGCCAGCCTGGACGAAGTGGCCCGGAACGGCCAGCAGTTCGACCGGCCGGCCCGGGAGCGGTTGGCCGTCCGGCGGCGGGGGGCCGAATTCGAAGGACCCAAGTACACCAAGTACGAAAGCTTCATCGTGGACGAAAAAGAACTGGAACAGCCCACGTTCATGCGCATCAAGGCCGACTAGTGTCAAGTCATGCGCGAATGGTCGGCAAGTGTTCAGCCGCTCTCGGCCATGACACCCATTTTTTCCGACATTTGAAGCGTGACTTGTCACGAGAAGAGACGGGCGCCCTCTCGGCGCCCCACAAGGGGGAAAAGGGCGCTCTGGAGCGTAAAGGAGGATGAGCTGGGCCGTAATCCAGGGCCTGAGGGGACTTCTGGCCCTGGAAAAGGGAACGGTGATCAAGGACTGGGGAGGCCGGATACCGGTGGCGCTCGCCTTTCCCAACACCTATCACGCCGGAATGAGCAACCTGGGCGTTCAGGCCCTGTACGGCCTGTTGGCCGCTTTTCCGGACGTGGTCGCGGAACGGGTCTTCCTCCCGGATGGACCCTTACGGACGGCCTATGCCAAAACCGGAACGCCGCTGTTGTCCCTGGAAACCCAGCGGCCTCTTTCCGAATTCGAAATCGTGGCGTTCAGTCTTTCCCATGAAGGGGATTATCCGGGCGTGGTCCGGATGCTGGACCTGGCCCGGATCCCAGCCCGCCGGGAAGACCGGCGGGAAACGGATCCTCTGGTGTTGGCCGGAGGGATCACCATGAGAACCAACCCTCTGCCGCTGTCACTCTTTTTAGACCTGGTTCTCATGGGAGATGGTGAATCCATCATCGAACCCCTCCTTCGGGCTTGGCGGAGGGAGCGGTCTTCCCCCCTCCCTAAAAACGACCGCGTCCGCCGCCTGGCCCAAGCCGTGCCCGGAGCGTACGCTCCCGGCATGATCGAGTCGGCCTTCGGCCCCGGGGGCCGACTCGATTCCTTTCCCCCAAGCCGTCCGGACCCGTCCCTTCGGATCCGGCCGGCTCGGGCCGATGTTCTTCCCCAGCCCGCCCTCCACACCCAGGTCCTCACGCCCCAAACCGAATTCGCTTCGGCCCGGCTGGTGGAGATCGGAAGGGGATGCGGACGGGGATGCCGGTTTTGTCTCGCTTCGTTCGTCTCCCGCCCTCCCCGCGTTCAGCCCCTGGCCTCGATCCTGGCGGCTTTGGGCAAACCGGATAAGGACGGCGAACGGGTGGGGCTGGTCAGTCCGGCCGTGGCCGATCATCCGGACCTGGAAACCCTGATCCGGACCTTGCTCGATCAAGGCCGGCGGGTCACTTTTTCGTCCCTCCGGATCGAAGCCCTGACTCCCGGGTTGG
>JAGVGV010000602.1 GCA_020056895.1 Deltaproteobacteria bacterium | reverse complement strand
CGAAGCCCTGGACGGCCGATACATCCTGGAAGGCGCCGCGGCCGCGGCCGCTCGTTTGGTTCACACGGATCCGGACCGGGCCGCCAAATTCGAGGCCGAGGTTCGTCTGGTGATTGAAACCATCGAGATGGAAGCCGCCGCACGCGGCCGGCTGTTTCCCGATACCCGGCCCACCTTGGCCGCCCTTGGGGCCGCCGGGTACCGGTTGGCCGTGATTACCCGCAATTTCGGCCCGGCCGTGCGGGTGGTGTTTCCCGACATAGACCGGTACTGCCCGGTGTTTCTGCCTCGGGAGGCCGTGGCCGGAGTCAAGCCCGACCCTGTTCACCTTCGGACCGCCCTGGAACAAATGGGCCTGGAACCCCACGAAGCGCTCATGGTCGGCGATCACCCCATCGATATCCAGACGGGCCGGGCCGTGGGGACCGCCACCCTGGGGGTGACCTCGGGCCGGATCGGCCGCGATGAACTGGCCGCCTCGGGAGCGGACGCGGTTTTGCCGGGAATCGGGGCTCTGGTCCAAAGCTGGGGGCTCAGCGAAGACCAATTATGAAAAACGCGGGTAGACCATATCCACCCTTTAATTTTCAGTCAATATTCAACTTGGCTTTTGGAACGTAGGTGGAGTCCTTACAGCCTTAATAAAAAAATCCATGACAGGCAGGGCGAAAAACCGGTTTTCAGCTTGAAAGCCCCAACGCCTTTGGGTATAGTGGGGCCATACTTGGAGGAAAAAATGCCCGAACGGGACCTGGAGGAGCGGATCCGGAAGCTCAATCGGATCGGAGTGGCTCTGACCAGCGAAACCAACCTGGAGCGTCTGCTCAACTTGGTGGTGCGTGAGGTCCGCGGCTTCACGCGGGCCGACGCGGGCAGTCTGTATATCCGGGATGGTGAATCCCTTCGCTTTGAAGTGGCTCAGAACGATTCTCTGGACCGCCGTAAAACCGGGCCCGCCGAACCCTTCAGGCCGTTTCCCATACCGCTTACCCGGACGAGCATCGCCGGATTCGTGGCGTTGACCGGCAAGGTGCTCAACATCGTGGACGTGTACGAACTGGCGGATTCGGTGGAATTTTCCTTCAACCAGGATTTCGACCGCCGGAACGAGTACCGCAGCCAATCCATGCTGGTGGCGCCGATGATCGACCACCGGCACGAAACCATCGGCGTTTTGCAGCTCATCAACCCCCAGGACTCATCCGGCCGGGTGATCCCTTTTTCGCAGGATATGGAAGCGCTGGTGCTGTCCTTGGCCTCCCAGGCGGCGGTAGCCATCCGGAACGCCCGGCTCATCAGCGATATGAAAAGCGTGTTCGCCGCCCTGGTCCGGTATTCGGCTTCGGCCATCGACGCCCGGAGCCCCCATACCGCCGGCCATTCCCGCCGAGTGGCGGCGCTCTGCCTGCGGCTGGCCCAGGCGGTCAGCGACCAGACCGATGGCCCCTTCGCCGACGTGCGGTTCACCCGCGAGGAACTCGAAGAACTCAGCTACGCCGCTTGGCTCCACGATATCGGCAAGATCGGGGTTCGCGAGGAAGTCTTGGAAAAAACCACCAAGCTGGACCCCACGGGGATGGCCTTGGTCCGAGCCCGGTTCCAGCACGCTCAGGCGGCTCAGAACGCCGAAGCGCTGGAAAAGCTGGTGGTCCACGGCCGGGAAATAAGCCCGGGCGCCGATGCCTGGGACCGGTATCAAAGCGAACGCGCCTTTCGTCAGGCCGAATACGAACGAAATTTTGATTTCTTGGAACGGATCAACCAACCGGGCTGGCTGGGCGAAGCGGACCTGGCTCATCTGTACCGCCTGTCCGAAATCCGGTTCCCGGACGGTCAAGGCCGGCCCACGCCTTTGTTGACGGACGACGAGGTGGCCCACCTGGGCGTTCGCCAGGGAAACCTGACGCCGGACGAATACCAGGAGATCAAATCCCACGTGCTCCATACCCGGAACATCGTGGGCAAGATTCCATTCACTCCGGAATTGGCCCGGATTCCCTTGTTCGCGGCGGCCCACCATGAACGGATGGACGGCACCGGATACCCCGAAGGCCTGGCCGGACCGGCCATTCCCCTTCAAGCCCGCATTCTGGGCGTGGCCGATATCATGGACGCCCTGGTGGCCAGCGACCGGCCGTATAAAAAGGCTTTAACCGTGGACCGGGCCGTGGCCGTGCTTCGCGAGGAAGCCGCCGCCGGACGATTGGACGCGGACCTGGTGGCTCTGGTGGCCGATGGCGCCGGGGTGACGCAGGAATGGATCGATTCGATTTCCCGGGACCCCAACGGGCCCCGGCGAACCTGACCCCGGCCCGGGCAAGGCTTTCTTATGAATGATGCTTTTCGGCTTGTCGCGGAACGGAAAATCCAGGAAGCCATGGCTCGGGGTGAATTTGATGATCTGCCCGGTAAAGGCCAGCCTCAGGAATACGAAGACGATTCCGGAGTGCCCGAAGATTTGCGGCTGGCGTATAAAATTTTGAAAAACGCCGGATGCGTTCCGCCGGAGATCGAACTGAAAAAGGAAATCCTGAGCGCCGAGGAACTCCTGGCCCAGGCTCCGGACGAACAGGAAAAATACCGCCGGATCAAGAAGCTCAATTTTCTGGTGTTAAAGCTCAACACCCTCCGGCCCCGGGCGGTGAGCCTGGAGGAAAACGAGCGGTATTACGGCCGGCTGGTGGATAAAACCACTCCCGGAAACCAAAAGGGCCGCTGACCTCGGGACGCCGCGAACCGAGGGCGGGTAGGGTTCCCACGGGAACCCGCCAGTCCAGGGACGACGGCCGCGATAGGGGTTTCAACCGGGCCGCGTGGTCATTCCTCGGGGCTTACCCGGGGCTGGGGGACGCGTACCCGTCAACGATTTCGTTCCTGAATATGAGGATAATTCCTCGCGGTC
Source organism: Deltaproteobacteria bacterium (assembly GCA_020056895.1). Classification (GTDB taxonomy): domain Bacteria; phylum Desulfobacterota; class Desulfarculia; order Adiutricales; family JAGVGV01; genus JAGVGV01. The sequence continues at coordinate 3,709 of JAGVGV010000602.1, read as the reverse complement.
TTTAGCGAGGAGCTTCAACTTTGGTCACCCCAACCCTGGTCAACAGCGACCTGTAAAAGAGGCCGTTCTCCATGGACATGAAACGCGACTACTACGAAGACATACAGATGCTGCCCTCGGCCTGGGAGGGCTTCTGGTTCGTGGTCCTCCTGGCCGCCTTGGCCCTTTTCCCTCTGTTGGGCGGCAACTACTATTGCTATCTGGCGAACCTGATCGCCATCAACGCCATCGTGGCCATCGGATTGAACCTTCTGGTGGGCTACACCGGCCAGGTATCCCTGGGGCACGCCGGCTTTTTCGCCATCGGCGCGTACACCTCGGCCATGCTGTATGGCAAATACGGCCTGAGCATCCTAATTGCTCTGCCGGCCGCCGGTTTTACGGCCGCCTTGTTCGGGTTTCTGCTGGGCCTTCCCTGCCTGCGGCTGGAAGGACCGTACTTGACCATCGCCACCATGGGCTTCGGCATGACCGTGACCCAAACGATCGGCCACTGGAGCTTTTTGGGCGGCCGGATGGGGATCAACACGCCCAAGCTGCAGATTCTCTCGTGGCAGTTGTCCAAGGATACGGAAATCTACTATCTGATCATCGCCGTGGCCGTGCTGATGACCATTGGCGCCCGAAACCTGGTGCGAACCCGGGTGGGCCGGGCCCTGGTGGCCATTCGCGACAGCGACATCGCGGCATCGACCACCGGCGTGAACCTTACCTATTACAAAACCCTGGCATTCGCCGTCAGCGCCTTTTATACCGGCGTGGCCGGAGCCCTGTTCGCGCCGGTCCTGGGGTTCATTTCCCCGGAAAACTTCAACCTGATCACCTCCATCGTCTTTCTGGGCATGGTGGTGGTGGGCGGCCTGGGGTCTATTTTCGGGTCCATCGCCGGCGCGGCCTTGATGACCATTCTTCAGATTCAGCTTTCAGCGGTTCAGGACCTGTGGCTGATCGGGCCCCTAATCAGTTCCATTTCCACGCGCTGGTTCAACGTGGGCGGTATGGCCAACGTGAGCAACATCATCATCGGTTCGATCATGGTGGCGATCGTCATTTTCGAACCCATGGGGATCAACGGATTGTACCTCAGGTCCAAACGGTTCTTTAAATCCTGGCCGTTTTAACCGGCCTTCAGGCGGGAGAAGGAGGCGGATAAGGGATGCTGTCCCAACTGATCGTCGGCGGATTGGCCATCGGGTCGTGCTACGCGCTCATTTCGCTGGCCATGGTCATCATTTACAAAACCAGCGAAGTGTTGAACTTCAGCCAGGGCGAAATGGCCATGCTGGCCACTTTTGTATCGTTTTACCTTTTGGCCGACAAGGGGCTGCCTTTCTGGCTGGCGGCGATTTTGACCCTGGCCTTCGCCCTTCTTTTGGGCGTGGTGGTTGAAATTGTGTTTTTGCGTACGGCCAAAAACCCCAATGTGCTCGGTTTGATCGTCATTACCCTTGGGTTGGAAATGATTCTGTACGGCGTGGCGGGTTGGCGGTGGGGGCCGGACCAGCAGGCGATGCCCTTTCCCATCGGCAACACCGAAATCTATACCGTTGGTTCGGTGACGTTCAGCCGGATCAGCCTGTGGGTGTTCAGTCTGGCCTTGGGTCTGATGGCCGCGCTGGGTCTTTTTTTCAAATACACCCGGCTGGGCGTGGCCATGAAGGCCACCCAGCAGAACCATCTGGCCGCCCGGATCATGGGCATTCGCACCAAGAGAATCCTGTCGTTCACCTGGGCCCTTTCCAGCCTGGTGGGAACGGTGGCCGGGATGCTGATTGCTTCATCCTATCCCTTGGACGTGAACATGATGATGGACCCGATGATGAAGGCTTTCGCCGGCGGCGTGCTGGGCGGCATGGTCAGCCTGCCGGGCGCGGCGGTGGGGGCGTTGTCCATCGGAGTGATCGAAAACCTGTTCGGCGGGTACGTATCTTTGGAATTCAAGTCCGTGGTGGCTTTCGCCATCATCGTTTTGGTTTTGTGCGTGCGGCCCAGCGGCTTGTTCGCCCGGCATTACGTTAAGAAGGTTTAAACGGACCTTCATGAAGATTTTCAGCCGAAGGATGCATCACCGGTCGTTTGGAAAGCGGATCGAAGGGAGGGATGCGGAGCCAGGGAGAGGCGATACCAAGGAGCGCGGAGAACATGGAAAACCAGGTTCTACGACCAATGCCGGCCAGGGCGCCGGATTCACGAAACGCTTTGGATCATTTGGAGGAGGTGGCGTAATGAGGCGTGGTGTTTGGATCGGTATCATGATCCTGATGTTGGCCGTTGGCGGAGCCGGAATGGCTCTGGCCGCCGACGTGCGCGGCGTGACCGACACCGAAATCACGATCGGCCAATGGGGGCCCCAGACCGGACCGGCCGCCCTGTGGGGCGCGGTGGCCCGAGGCACCGACCTGTATTTCAAAATGATCAACGAGGAAGGCGGCATTAACGGCCGCAAGATCAAGTACGTTCTCCGTGACGACGGGTACAACCCCGCCAAAACCAAGGCCATCGCCAAGGAATTCGTGGAAAACATCGGCGTGTTCGCCGTCGTCGGCGGCGTGGGCACCGGCCCGGGCATGGCCGTCCGCGACTACTTGACCGAAAACAAGGTGCCCTGGGTGGGGCCGTCCACCGGGTCCAGCCATTTCACTCGGCCGACCAACCCCTACATCTTCGGCGTGTACCCCCTGTACAAGGACGAAGCGTACCTCCTGACCAAATACGCCTATGAAAACAAAGGCAAAAAGATCGCCTTCTTCTACCAGAACGACGACTACGGCAAGGAAGGCCTGGAAGGCGCCGAAATCGCTCTGAAGGAATTGGGCGGCGCCCTGGTGGCCAAGGTCAGCGTGGAAGTGCCCGATACCGACCTGTCCTCCCATGCCCTTAAGCTCAAGGAATCCGGAGCCGATGTGGTCATCATGTGGCTTCTGCCCAAGCACGCGGCCATTATCCTGGGCGAATCGGCTAAATTGGGCTACAAGCCGCAGTGGATTTCCAGCAACACCCTGTCCGACGCGCCCGTCATGATGAACATCACCAAGGGGCTCTGGGCCGGCGTCATCACCTCGATGTTCGGCGACCTGCCCAACGAAGACACTCCCCTGATGAAGAAATACCGCGAAGCTCATCAGAAGATGGCCGCCAGTGAACGGTGGGGCTCCTTCTACTACGCGGGCATCATCTGGGCCGAACCCCTGGTGGAAAGCCTTAAAATGGCGGGTAAAGACGTGACCACGGAAAAAGTCCTGACCTCACTGGAAACCATGAACAAATGGCGGGGCATCGGTCCGCCGCTGACCTACACCAAGGATGAACACCAGGGCGCCAAGTCCGTGAAAATCTCCCAGGTGCTGGAAAACGGCGACGTGAAGCCGCTTTCGGATTGGCTCCAGATCACCAAGTAACCCCCAACTTCGGGGCTCCCCCTGGTGAATGGTCTTCCTAAAGGCCGCCGCCAGGGGGACCCTTCATCAGAGCGTGACCGATGGCCCAGCTTCGCGTGGATTCCCTTGGCCTGTCCTTCGGCGGAGTGAACGCCCTGATGGGTGTCACCTTCGACGTGGAACAAGGAGCCATTTTTTCCATTATCGGCCCCAACGGCGCGGGCAAAACCACCATTTTCAACTGCATCAGCGGCCTGTACCACCCCAACCGAGGCCGGATTCTTTTCGAGGATAAGGAAATCACCAGCCTGGGACCCCACCAGGTGGCCCGG